>JAYTIG010000170.1:0-2007 GCA_043731995.1 Hyphomicrobiales bacterium | reverse complement strand
ACTTCATGGTATCTTCTCCCTAATCATTTTTTTATTGGGTCCAGCCCTGAGCTAGCCTTGTTTTAGCCTAGCCATTTCAGTCCGGTAGGTGCTGCTTTTATTGCACGGCTCTTCAGCACAATGTGCTGCAAGGCACGGTTTCGTCAGTGACTTCGATTGAGAACGAGCTAACTGACTGCTCACAAGATCTGTTTTCCAAAGGCAGAAAGGATGAAATCCACGACAAGACTTTGGAGACGGTCTCCGCCAGCCGCCAGCGGCGAAACATCCATTGAACAAAGCCTGCCCGAATTGGCCAGCGCCTCCATGATTTGATAGGTCTCGCGCGCCGTGATGCCGCCGGCCCCTTCAATGACACCCGGAATTTCCGTGGCAGTGGGAGAATAGCTGACATGGATGCCCTTTGTGCCAGCTCCTGCGATGCGAATGGCTTCGCGCATCACCTCACGAATGCCAGTGGCGTCGATGTCCACCATGGTGAACACCGTCATCCGCGACTCTTTCAGCAGTCTTGCTTCAGATGTAGAAGCCTGGCGAAGGCCAACAAGAACAACATTTTCAGGCGAAAGATTTTTCGCCACCCGCTGCACCGCGGCAAGCAGGGTTTCGAGGCGTGGCAAACTGTCAATCCAAATAAGCCCGACTTCCCCGCAGGCCACTGCGGCGCGTGAAATGGCAGCCACCGCATCATCGCGATCCGTACTGATTGATAGTTGGCCTTCAGGCCCCGCCACCGCCTCATAGCCTATGGCATGCAGCTGTTCGGGAAGTGCGTGGAGTTTCTGAACGCTTGCGCATTCTGGCGAAACGGTCACAGACAGGTGCTTGTATGTGGATGGCGGCGCAACGTCATGCATGGGATGTTTCTCCACATATTCAGAGGTCATAACAGCCAGCAAGGCACCATAGGTGAGCTGAAAACCGACGCGGTCTCCCACTCCGATTGCGGGCTTGGCCTCTGTGATGTCGAGCACCAGATGGTCGCTTGAGGCCCCAATTACCCGCACACCCGGATGCAGCGGCATCATGCCTTCCACGATCACATCTTCGCGGCCGATATTAGCAATGGCGCGCAGTCTGTCGCCCTCATCCACGAAATTCGGCCTGTTGCCAAAGGCGTCGATTCCCGATACGCCAATGGGCATGGATGGCTTGACCTTCACTTCCAACAACTCTCCAGTGAGCTGAAAAGCGCCTTGATCAAGAGCGTCCCACGGTTGTTCCAAGAAGGTTTCGCGCCCACCCAGCAAAATTGCCTCGCCAATGCGCAGATTATTGATGCCCTTGGGCATGCCGCCCGCCAACAGCAAGGGCAGCGAGGACGAGTTTCCACCGGAAACCCAATCGAGAGGCATTCCCGTGATGCGCTCCACTTTATAGGCATGGGCCTCAAGCTGGCTGAGGTTTTCGCGTGTGGGGATGATGGCACCCAGGCAAGAGAGATTGGTGCCCACGCCCGCAACGCGCACGCCGCGCAGTTTTTGGATTTCGTCAATGGTGGGCAAAAGATCATTGGGCCAAATGCCCTCGCGCAAGTCTCCAAGGTCAATCATCAAGATCATGTCATGCACGCGGCCCAACCTTTCGGCCACGCGCGAGATCTCGCGGATGATGGTCAGTTCTGATTGCAAACTGATGTCCACCGTGCGCACCACTTCCTCGGCGCGCGAAAGCGGCGGGCTGCGCAGTAACATGATGGGGCAATCAATGCCGCTGTCGCGCAACCGGCGAATATTCTCAAAGCGCGACTCCGCCAGGCCCACAACACCGCCGCGCAGCATGGCGCGGGCCACGTGCGGCATCCCGCAGGTACCCTTGGTGACACCGAAAACTCTTATGCCCGCTTCAGCGCAACGATCCGTTATGACGCGCGCGTTTTTTTCGATGCGGGCAAGATTAATGGTGATTTGCGGGCCGGGCATGTTCTGCTCAATTCCTGTAGACAAGGCCTAGTGGATCAATTTCAGGCGTTCGGCCCGCGACTAAATCGCTGACAAACTTGCCGGA
>JAYTIG010000169.1:0-5446 GCA_043731995.1 Hyphomicrobiales bacterium | reverse complement strand
CTCACACATTATCTCACCGTGGCCGCCATTCTGTTCACCATTGGCATTTTCGGCATTTTCCTCAACCGCAAGAACGTCATCATCATCATGATGTCGATCGAACTGATGCTCTTGGCGGTGAATATCAATTTGGTGGCTTTCTCCACCTCGCTGCATGATCTCACCGGTCAGGTGTTTGCACTCCTCGTGCTCACTGTTGCGGCGGGCGAAGCCGCTATCGGCCTTGCCATTCTGGTCACCTATTTCCGCAACCGCGGCACCATCGCGGTTGAAGATATCAACATGATGAAGGGCTGATGATGGTTCAGGCAATTCTATTTCTGCCTCTGATCGGCGCGCTCATCGCAGGTCTTTTCGGCACCAAGGCTTTCCGCCAGATGGGAACGGACGCTGAGGTCTATGCCGATCATTCGCACGCCGCGCATGATGATCAAGGCCATGGCGATCATGCCCATGGCGATCACCACGGTTATGACGGCCAGCCTTGGCCGATGTATCTGACCACAGGTTTGCTCTGCATTGGCGCCATTCTTTCCTGGGTCATATTCTGGGGTTTCCTGCACGAAGGCCATGACGTGGAGATCAATCTCCTGCCATGGATCAACTCCGGCAACCTGCAAGCCAATTGGGCCATCCGCCTTGACGCGCTCACCGCAGTGATGCTTGTCGTGGTGAACACAGTCTCTTCCCTTGTCCATATTTATTCGCTCGGCTATATGAGCCACGACGAAAACCAGCCGCGGTTCTTCGCCTATCTTTCGCTTTTCACCTTCGCGATGTTGATGCTGGTCACCGCCGATAACCTGATCCAGATGTTCTTCGGTTGGGAGGGTGTGGGCCTTGCGTCATATCTGCTGATCGGCTTCTGGTACACGCGTGAAAGCGCCAATGCCGCCGCCATCAAGGCCTTCGTAGTCAACCGCGTGGGTGACTTCGGCTTCGCACTGGGCATCTTCGGCGTGTTCATGACCTATGGTTCTGTCGAATTCCCGGTGATCTTTGCCCATGCACCAGATGCCATGGGCAAAACCATTCACTTCCTCGGCCACGACTTTGACACGCTCACCACGCTCTGCCTGCTGCTGTTCATGGGTGCCATGGGCAAATCCGCCCAGTTCCTGCTGCACACATGGCTGCCGGACGCGATGGAAGGCCCAACCCCTGTGTCGGCCTTGATCCATGCCGCCACCATGGTGACCGCTGGTGTGTTCCTCGTGGCCCGCTTGTCGCCTTTGTTTGAATTGGCACCGGGCGCGCGCGAAGTGGTCACTATCGTTGGCGCCGTCACCGCATTCTTTGCCGCAACGGTTGGCCTCGTGCAGAATGACATCAAGCGCGTGATTGCTTATTCCACCTGTTCGCAGCTGGGCTACATGTTTGTGGCCATGGGCGTGGGTGCTTACGGCGTTGGCATTTTCCATCTCTTCACCCACGCCTTCTTCAAGGCCCTGCTGTTCCTCGGCGCTGGTTCGGTGATCCACGCCATGTCCGGCGAACAAGACATGCGAAAGATGGGCGGCCTCGCACCACACATCCGCCTCACCTGGGCTTTGATGCTGATTGGCACTTTTTCGCTCACAGGCGTTGGCATTCCCGGCATTGGCGGCTTTGCGGGCTTCCATTCGAAGGATGCCATCATTGAAGCCTCCTATGCTGCGGCCACGTCTCAGGGCTTCTTTGCCTTCACGCTTCTGGTGATCGCTGCCTTCTGCACCTCGTTCTATTCCTGGCGTTTGGCTTTCATGACCTTCAATGGCCCGACCAAGGCGAATGCGGATACAGTTTCGCATATCCATGAAAGCCCGCCAGTGATGCTGGTGCCACTTTATGTGTTGGCGCTGGGTGCCATTATTGCAGGCTTCGTGTTCCAACACTGGTTCATGGGCGAGGGGCAGGCCGAATTCTGGGGTGCCGCACTTTACCGTTCGCAAGACAATCACATCCTGCAGACCATGGAAGAAGTGCCAGTTCTGGTCAAATGGGCCGCAACCATCGCCATGCTCACGGGCCTTGGCTTTGCCTGGCTGTTCTACATCAAGGATACAAGCCTGCCCAAGGCGCTCGCCAGTGTGAATGAGCCGGCCTACAAATTCCTGCTCAACAAATGGTATTTCGACGAACTTTATGACTTCATCTTCGTCAAGCCTGCAAAGTGGCTGGGCCGCCTGTTCTGGATGGGTGGTGATGGTGCCATCATTGATGGCCTTGGCCCCGATGGCGTGGCCGCGCGCGTGGGCGATGTCACCGTGCAAGTGGTGCGCCTGCAGACAGGTTACGTCTATCACTATGCATTCGCCATGTTGATCGGCGTTGCCGCACTCGTCTCATGGTTCTCATTCGGGGGCACACACTGATGAATTGGCCTCTGCTTTCCGTCATCACTTTCCTGCCGCTGGTGGGTGTGTTGGCCATTCTCTTTGCCCGTGGCGATGATGAAGCCGCCGCGCGCTATGCTCGCTGGGCGGCGTTGTGGACAACGATAGTCACTTTTCTGGTCTCGCTGCTGATCCTGCCCAATTTCAATTCGCAAGCCGCAGGCTTCCAGCTTGTTGAAACACATTCTTGGCTCGGCATTGCTGGTTACAAGATGGGCATCGACGGCATCTCCATGCCCTTCGTGCTGCTCACCACTTTCCTCATGCCCATCTGCATTGGTGCAAGCTGGTTCGTTACCAAGCGCGTGCGCGAATACATGATCGCCTTCCTCGTGCTGGAAACGCTGATGCTCGGCGTGTTCTGCGCGCTGGACTTGGTGCTGTTCTATGTGTTCTTTGAAGCAGGCCTCATCCCGATGTTCCTGATCATCGGTGTCTGGGGTGGCCCGCGCCGGGTCTATGCCAGCTTCAAGTTCTTCCTTTATACGCTGCTGGGCTCGGTGCTGATGCTCATCGCCATCATCGCCATGTACTGGCAGGCGGGCACCACGGATATTGCCGTGCTGCTCACGCGCGATCCGGGCTTCCCGGCCCAAATGCAAACCTGGCTGTGGCTCGCGTTCTTTGCATCGTTTGCGGTGAAGATGCCGATGTGGCCGGTTCACACCTGGTTGCCGGATGCTCACGTTGAAGCCCCAACAGCAGGTTCAGTGGTTCTGGCGGCAATTCTCTTGAAGATGGGTGGCTATGGCTTCCTGCGCTTCTCGCTGCCCATGTTCCCTGATGCCAGCCACTATTTCCAGCCCCTGATCTACGCGCTCTCTGTCATCGCCATTGTTTACACTTCACTTGTGGCACTGGTGCAGGAAGACATGAAGAAGCTGATCGCCTATACATCCGTGGCGCATATGGGCTTCGTTACCATGGGTATTTTCTCGTTCACGCGGCAGGGCATTGATGGCGCAATTTTCCAGATGGTGAGCCACGGTTTTGTGTCGGGCGCACTCTTCCTCTGCGTCGGCGTGGTCTATGACCGCATGCACACCCGCGAAATTTCCGCTTATGGCGGCCTTGTCAACCGCATGCCACTTTATGCCTTTGTGTTCATGTTCTTCACCATGGCCAATGTCGGCTTGCCGGGCACATCGGGCTTCGTGGGTGAGTTCATGACGCTGCTGGGCACCTTCAAGAACAACACCTGGGTGGCCTTCTTTGCCACCTTCGGCGTGATCCTCTCAGCCACCTATGCCTTGACGCTCTACCGCAACGTGGCCCTTGGCGCTTTGGTGAAAGACTCACTCAAACACATCCCGGATATGACACCGCGTGAGCTGGCCATTCTGGCCCCGCTCGCTGTGCTATCGATTTTCTTTGGCATCTATCCAGCACCAATTCTCAATCTCTTTGGGCTTCCGGTGGAGGCCCTTCTGAAAACCCTGCATGTGGCCGCCAATGTGGGCAGCCCCGTGCTTTCAATCGCAATGCGGTGACGGAATGAATGTTCTTCAACAAATCGGCGCAGCGGCCGCTCTTCCCGAAATTGCGCTGGCGCTTTTGGCCATGCTGATGTTGATGGAAGGCGTCTTCTCCAAATCTGTCACCACTTCGGCCATCCGCTGGGGTGCCATTGCCTCGCTCGCCGCCATCGCACTCATGGTGGTGTGGAAATCGGGTACAGGCTCGGTCACGGCCTTTGGTGGCGCCTTTGTGGCTGATCCCTTCGCGCGCTTCATGAAGGTTTTGGCGCTGGGCGGTTCGGCCTTCTCGCTGCTGCTCTCGGGCAAATATCTCGCCCGCACCAAGATGGATTCGAATGAATATCCGGTGCTGGTGCTGCTGGCCACGCTGGGCATGATGTTGATGATCTCGGCCAATGATCTGATTGGGCTCTACCTGGGCCTGGAGATGCAATCGCTTGCGCTTTACGTGGTGGTCGCCATCAACCGCCGCAATGCCAAATCTTCTGAGGCGGGCCTTAAATATTTCGTCCTCGGCGCGCTGTCGTCAGGCATGCTGCTTTATGGCGCGTCGCTGATTTATGGCACAACGGGCCATACCTCTTTCACGGCCATAGCTGCGGCCCTCACCGCTCCGGCAGGGGCCAGCCTTGCCGTCATCTTCGGCATTGTTTTCATCATGGCCGGCTTGGCCTTCAAGGTCTCAGCCGTTCCCTTCCATATGTGGACGCCAGATGTTTACGAAGGCGCGCCAACGCCAGTCACGGCATTCGTCGCCACTGCGCCCAAGGTTGCAGCCATAGCGCTGTTCAGCCGCGTCATGGTTGGCCCTTTCGCCAATGTCACGCATGACTGGCAGCAGATCGTCACTTTCATCTCCATTGCTTCCATGGCGCTGGGTGCCTTTGCTGCAATTGGCCAAACCAATATCAAACGCCTGTTGGCCTACTCCTCCATCGGCAACATGGGCTTTGCGCTGGTGGGCCTTGCAGCTGGCACGCAAGAAGGTGTGCAGGGCGTTGTGATATACATGCTGATCTATATGATCACCACGCTGGGCACTTTTGCCTGCATCCTGGCCATGCGCAGGAAAGGCATTTACGTCGAGCAAATTTCTGATCTTTCCGGCCTCTCGCGCAATGACAAGGGCCTGGCTTTTATCTTGGCCATGCTGATGTTTTCGCTTGCGGGCATTCCACCTCTGGCGGGTTTCTTTGGAAAGCTTTTCGTATTCTTGGCGGCAGTGAAGGCGGGCCTTTATGTGCTGGCCATTCTCGGTGTGGTCGCATCGGTCGTTGGCGCCTACTACTATCTGCGCATCGTCAAGATCATCTATTTTGACGAGCCTGCCGAAAAGTTTGATGGCGCAGATGTAGAGCTCGCCTGGGTGGCCTATGCCTCACTGGCCTTTGTGCTCGGTTTCATTGTCTTCGCCCAGCCTCTGGTGGCGCTGGCGGCCGGGGCAGCGAAAAGTCTGTTCTAGCCCTTGCGCACCTTCCGTTACGCCAGCATCGACTCCACCAATCTGGAAGCCCAACGTCTTATCGCAACGGGTGAACGCGGCCCGGCCTGGGTCGTCGCCAAAGAACAAACCGCAGGCAAGGGCAGGCTCGG
>JAYTIG010000168.1:0-5450 GCA_043731995.1 Hyphomicrobiales bacterium | reverse complement strand
CCAGCGCTTCAATAGCCTTGGGGTTGTTGATGGAGATCTTGCCATCTGGCTCAACGATCTGGCCGCCGCCGTTGGACTTCACCCATTCCAGCGCATCGCAGGTCAGGCCTTCGTAGGCGTTGCCCTGGAACACAAAACCTTGCAGGTCAGCGTTCTTTTCGCCGTCGAGAACCGTTTTGGCATCCTTGGCGAGCTCGTCCCAGGTCTTGGGTGGGGTGAGCTTATACTTGTCCAACAGGTCCTTGCGGTAATAGAGGGCGGGCGCGTCAGTGAAGAAGGGGATGGCGACGAGTTTGCCATTCACCGTCTGCGACTGGATGATGGAGGGGAAGTGATCCTTGGCCACATCCTTGGCAGCGTCGGTCAGGTCGGCGAACTGGTCAGCCAGCTGCGGAGCCCAGATCACGTCGGTCTGATAAATGTCGATGTCGGCGTTGCCTGCAGCGAGCCACAGTTTATACTGGCCGAACTGATCGGTGGTGGAAGAAGGCATTGGCACAATTTTGACATTGATACCGGTGTCCTTGGCGAAAGCGGCCAGCTCATCCTGCATGAATTGCAAGTCGCCTCCGGTGGCACCCGACACGATGGATAGGTCAACAGCCATGGCCTTGGCTGCCATCAAGCTCACGCCCATGAGAGCCGTGGCGAGAATTGTTTTGAATTTCATTGAATATCCTCCAGTGGTTGCTTCAAACTCAGCAGGAGGCACAGCTGACAGCTTTTGCGCAGATAGCCTGAGCAAAACCAGTTGTTCCTCCCAGAACAAGCGGCCTAGAGTTCCTCACTATTAAGTCCCGGAGAAATATCCAAACCGCTTTGAGACTTTGAAAGCTAGCATGGCGCAAACAAACGTCAAGAAGAATATGGAAAACAAGGCTTTTCTTGCACTGCAGCATAGAATGATCATGTTCAACGGGCTTCAATTGTATTATAATTTGAAAGCGCTTTGACAAAGTCTGGAATAAAAAACTGATGAATCTCAAAGAATTGGCCGAGCAATTGAGACTGTCGCAGACCACCGTGAGCCGGGCTTTGAATGGCTATCCGGAAGTGGGTGAGGCCACGCGCCGCCGGGTGATTGAGCAGGCGCACAATCTGGGCTACCGGCCCAATGCCCATGCCCGCCGTCTGGCCACCGGGCGCAGCCATGCCATTGGCTATGTGTTTCCGTCTGACCGCTCGATCATGATTGATCCGATCTTTTCCGACTTCATCGCTGGTGCTTCCGATTTTCAGGCCATGCGCGGATTTGAAACTTTGCTGCACGCCGGCGGGCAGGAAGACGAGATGGATGTTTACCGCCGCTATGCCGAAGGTGGGCTAGTGGACGGGGTGATTGTGCAGGCCCCGCATGTGGATGACAAACGTTTGGAGCTGCTGGATCGCCTTGGCCTGCCCTATGTGGTGCATGGCCGGGTGAATGACAATGAAAACGGCTATGCCTGGCTCGACATTGACAACCGTGGCGCCTTTCACAAGGCCACAAGACTTCTGGCCGATCTCGGCCACAAGCGCATCGGGCTCTTAAACGGGCTTGAATATCTTACTTATGCCTTGCACCGCAGACAGGGCTATGAACAAGCACTCGTGGACCGCGCCTTGGATGTGGACCCCGCCATCATGTTCAACGGTCTGCTGACAGAAGAGAATGGATATCGCCAAGCCAAGCGCATGTTGCAAATGCGGCCACGGCCCACGGCGCTGCTGCTCTCATCGATGATGATGGTTTCAGGTGGGTTGCGCGCCGTGCATGAGCTGGGGCTGGCGGTGGGCAAGGATGTCTCGCTTATCGGCCATGATGACGGCCTGCCGTTTTTGAATGCTGAGGGCCTCGTGCCTTCGCTGACGACGACAACATCCCCCATCCGCGCGGCGGGTGCGCGCGTGGCGGAACTGCTGTTGGCAAGAATAGAGAATCCAGATAGTGAGTTGCCGCATGAATTGTGGAATGTGGATTTGATCCTGCGCGGGAGCACCGGGCCTGCGCCCAACTGAACTGTTGCGCAAGGCGGCTAAACCCAAATAAAAGCCGCCCATGGCTTACCGCATCAATCTACACGACCTGTCCAAACTCTCTGCCGCCCAACGCACGGCGTTGCTCACGCGCGTGGAGGGCGATCTTTCGGAGTTTGAAGCCAAGGTTCGGCCAATTTTGGCAGCTGTGCGCGATGAGGGCGATGCGGCTTTGGCACGGTTTGCGCAAAATTTCGATAAAGCTCCTGTCACAGCGGATGCAATCGCTGCGACGGAAGCGGATTTTGCCGCGGCAGAGCGCACGCTGGCGCCTGATGTGAAAGCTGCGATGGAATTTGCAGCGGCGAACATCCGCAAGTTTCATGAAAAGCAGAAGCCCGAAGAAATGTGGATGATGGAAGTTTCGCCCGGCTCTTTCGGTGGCGAGCGGTGGAGTGCGATCCCTTCGGTGGCCTGTTATGTGCCGCGCGGCAAGGGAGCCTTCCCCTCTGTGGCGCTCATGACTTCCATCCCGGCCAAAGTGGCGGGGGTTGAGAAGGTGGTGATCGTCACCCCGCCCGGGCCCAATGGCAAGATTGATGATGCCACGCTTGTGGCGGCGCGCATGGCGGGCGTGGATGCGGTTTACAAGGCGGGTGGCGCCCAGGCCATTGCTGCGGTGACTTACGGCACGCAGACGATTCCACGCGTTGCAAAAGTTGTAGGCCCCGGCAGCCCCTGGGTGGCCGCAGCGAAGCGGCTTGTGTCTCACATGATCGATGTGGGTTCTCCGGCCGGGCCATCGGAAGTGATTGTGCTGGCGGATGACACGGTGTGCGGCGCGTTGGCAGCACTTGATGTTTTGGTGGAAGCCGAACACGGGCCGGATAGTTCGGCCTATCTCGTCACCTGGTCAAAGCGTGTGGCGCAAGAAGCGATGACGGCGCTGCCCAAATATCTCGCCCAAATGAGCGAGCAGCGCGCAGGCTTTGCCTCCACGGTTTTGGGCGGGCCGATTGGCGGCATTGTGCTGGCACGCGATGAGGCCGAGGCCATTGCCTTCTGCAATGACTATGCGCCGGAGCATCTCGAAGTTCTCTCCGAGAATGCCGAAGGCTATCTGCCAAAACTGAAACACGCTGGCGAAATTCTGCTGGGCAAGCACACGCCGACAACGCTGGGCAATTATGTGATAGGTCCTGACCACGTTTTGCCAACCTCCGGCTGGGCGAAAACGGCTTCGGCACTTTCGGTCTTTGATTTCATGAAGCGCACCTCAATCGCGCGGGTGACGAAGGAAGGCTATGCGCCGCTGGCCAAGCATGCGCATGCGCTGGCGAAATATGAGGGCTTTGATGCCCATGCCAATGCGGTTTCATATCTGCGGCTGAAACTTCTCAAGGAGTAACCTGATGGCGCAAGCCAATGTCACACGCAGTGATGTGATGGTGGCCTTGTCCCGGGCCACTGACCTTGCCACCGGCCAGCCCATTGGCTTTGCCATGACATCCTGCCTGTTGGCCGACAGACTGGCGCGGCTTGCCGGATTTGATGCCCCCGCCCGCTTGGCCGTTTTGCAGCAGGGGCTCTTGCGTTACATCGGTTGCAATTCCGAAACCCAGGCCATGGCGGCGCTGCTCGGTGATGAGATTGCCTTCCGCCGAGATTTTTCCAAAATCGATGCGGCCAACGCGGGCGCGGTGATGGCGCTGGTTTTCAAACATCTGCGGCAGGCCAATGCCGGATTGCCATTGTTTGCTGCCATCACGAAAATCGTTCAGAGCTTTGTTGCCAGCCGCAGCGAAAGCACACGCATTCTCGAAGGCCATTGCGAAGTGGCGCAGCGGTTGGGGCAAAGGCTTGGGCTTTCACATGAAACCTCAAAAGGGCTGGGCCAACTTTATGCGCGGTGGGATGGCAAGGGCATTCCCGCCAGCCTGAAGGGCAATGATATTGCACCCGCCGTGCGCGTGGCGGCGCTGGCGCAAGATGCGTTGATCCTGCGCGAGGCTTTTGGTGAAGTTGAGGCAATGGCGCAGTTGAAAGCCCGCGCGGGCCATGCCCATGACCCGCAAATGGTGGCTTTGCTGCTGGATCACGCGCCCGGGATTTTTTCCGGACTTGATGACCCCAAGCCCGCCGAGATCGACAAGTTGCTTGCACAGGATGAAATGCCGCTCAATGCGGCGGAATTGGATGAGGCCTGTTTGGCGCTGGCGGATTTCATCGATCTCAAGACCCCTTTCACCACCGGCCATTCGCGTGCACTGGCAGAACTTGCATCGGCAGCGGGCAAGGCGCACGGGCTGCCCGCAAATTCCACCGCGCAATTGCGCCTCGCGGCGCTGGTGCATGACCTTGGGCAAGCCGGTGTTCCGGCCCATATTCTGCTGAAGGCTGGTGCCTATGGTGCCTCAGAGTGGGAGCAAGTGCGGCTGCATAGTTATTACGGCGAGCGGGTGCTTGCCGCCTCTCCGGCACTCGCCAAATTGGCGCAGTTGACGGGGCAGCACCATGAAAGGCTGGATGGCAGCGGCTATCATCATGCAGCACGCGGGGCGGCCCTTTCAGTGGAGGCGCGCATCTTGGCGGCGGCTGAGGCCTTTGAAAACAAGATTGAAGCAAGGCCACACCGCGCCGCACACAGCCCACAAGCCGCAGCTGAATTGTTGCAGAAGGAAGTGCGTGATGGACGGCTTGATGCCGGGGCTGTTCAGGCCGTGATAAAGGCCGCTGGTGTGAAATCCAACAGGCCACAGGGCCAAAACAATGAGTTGACCACGCGTGAAACTGAAATCCTGCGGGCCTTGGCACAGGGGCTCAGCATGAAGGAAGTTGGCCGCGCCTTGGGCATTTCACCCAAGACCGTCGATAACCACATCCAGAATATCTACCCCAAAATCGGCGTTCGCACGCGTGGCGGGGCTGTGCTTTATGCCGTGGAACATGGGCTGACTGGGGCATAGGGAATCTTCCTCAGGTGCCACACCTGCAGTGGGCCTAGATTTTCATCCACAACCCCAAAGGAGGATGACATGACCCAAACCCATATTCAGCGCGTTCAGGACATTTATGGTTGCTTCAAGCGCGGAGACATTCCTGCCGTTTTGTCGAACCTGACAGATGATGCCATGTTCGGCATGGTGGGGCGCGCTCATGATGTGCCCATGGCGGGCCTGCGCCAAGGCAAGGCGGGGGCGGCGGAATTTTTCCACCTGCTCAACGAAACGCAGGAACTGCGCGGTTTCACGCCGAAGGTTTTTGCCGCCAATGAAGACACTGTGTTTGTGCTTGGCCACACTGAATGGACCATGCGGCGCAATGGTGTTTCCGGTGCCAATGACTGGGTGCATGTTTTCACTTTCAACAAGGCGGGGCAGTGCACCGGCTTCCAGGGCCATCAGGATACGGGTCTTCTGGCCGAGGCCTATCACGCCGCCCCTGCGGCCAAGCGCGTTGCGAATGGTTGAATCAAAAAAAGCCCCGCCGTAGCT
>JAYTIG010000167.1:0-2011 GCA_043731995.1 Hyphomicrobiales bacterium | reverse complement strand
TCCTTTTGGGCACGTGTTTCAACCTTGGGATCAAACTGAAGCGGCTTGATCAAAGGATATTTACCCGTTGGCTCCACTTGCGCTAGATGACCGCCAGCTTGGCGTCAGCGAACATGGTGTCCTGGTTGTCAACTTCCTTGAAATTGACCTTGATGCCCGTGGCCTTTTCGAAGGTGGGCAAAACCGTCTTTTTCAGATCGTCATAGCCAGCCCAACCTTCAAAGTTGAGCTCGCCCGAAGACGAGAAAGCGTTGGAAACCGTCAGCGGAGCAGCAAAGCCCACGGCACCAATGGCCACAGCCGACTTGAGCAGGCGGCGGCGCGACACGTTTGCGGCGCGTACCAAATCCTGCGTAGGGGTAAGTTTCGTCATGTTTGTCCTCTCCTCATGAATACCGTCATTGCCAACCGGCAAGGGCCGGATGGAACGATATTGAACTGAAGTATGACTCCTGTGTGACAGTGTTGCAATGGGTTAGCAACGCTGGACCAGCGCCCTTTTGACGCCTGACCTGATCTTTGTTGCGCTGCGGCAAAATATTTCGGCAGTTTGCAAAAATTGCGCGCAGCATCTGGGTTGAAATCGATCATTGGCCGTCATTGCCAGACGAAATCAGACTTCACCTGAGCCATTTTTAAAGCACAATGGCAATTTTATTCATCTGAGCAGCCGCCTGCGGATGCAATGCTTGCGCAAAACGCAAAGCCCCATAAGGCTGTCGCGGGGCTGAGACGAATAGCCCGCCGCCAGAAGCGGCAGGCCATGGCGCAAGGAATGATGAATAATCAGGCCAGCGCTTTCAGTTCCTTCAAAACCGCATCCCCCATCTGAACAGTGCTGCAGTTTGCCGGCCTGTCGCCGGCGATATCCTTCGTCCTCAGGCCTTGGCCCAAAACCGCGGAAATCGCTTGGTCCAGCTTGTCGGCCCACGCGCCCAGGCCAAAGGAATAACGCAGCGCCATGCCGAAACTGGCAATCATGGCAATGGGATTGGCAGCTCCTGTGCCGGCAATGTCCGGCGCCGAGCCATGCACGGGTTCATACAATGCCTTGCGGCGCTTGGTCTTGGCATCGGGTGCACCCAACGAAGCCGAAGGCAACATGCCCAGTGAACCGGTGAGCATGGCCGCCACGTCAGACAACACATCACCAAACAGGTTGTCTGTCACGATCACATCATATTGCTTCGGCCAACGCACCAGTTGCATCGCGCAATTATCGGCCAGAACATGTTCCAGCTGGGCTTGTGGATATTCTTCCTTGTGAATGCGCGTGACAATTTCGTTCCACAGCACGCCGGTTTTCATCACATTGCGCTTTTCCGCAGATGCCACCCTGTTCTTGCGTGTCTTGGCCAGATCGAAGGCCACGCGGGCAATGCGCTCAATCTCAAAGGTGTCATAGACCTGCGTATCGATGCCGCGTTTCTGGCCATTGCCGAGATCAGTGATGGTTTTGGGCTCACCAAAATATACGCCCCCCGTCAGTTCACGCACGATGAGGATGTCGAGCCCTTCCACAACTTCCTTTTTCAAGGACGAAGCATCAGCCAGCGCCGGATAACAGATGGCCGGACGCAGATTGGCAAACAGACCCAAATCCTTGCGCAGCCGCAACAACCCAGCCTCAGGCCGCACATCATAGGGCACCTTGTCCCACTTGGGTCCGCCAACAGCACCAAACAACACGGCATCTGAAGCCATGGCCTTGGCCATATGCTGCTCGGAAATCGCCTTGCCATGCACATCATAAGCGCAACCGCCGACAAGCCCCCTGTCGGATTCAAAGGTGGCTATGCCTTGGGCACTGAACCACGTAAGAAGTTTTTCAACCTCTGCCATCACTTCAGGGCCAATGCCATCACCCGGCAGAAGGAACAGATTATAGGATGCCATATCACTCTCTCTCGTTGCTGGCGGTCATCTAGCGCAAGTGGAGCCAACGGGTAAATATCCTTTGATCAAGCCGCTTCAGTTTGATCCCAAGGTTGAAACACGTGCCCAAAAGGAT
>JAYTIG010000166.1:0-2015 GCA_043731995.1 Hyphomicrobiales bacterium | reverse complement strand
CGCAATGCGAGGGGTGATAAAGATGGTGTAGGGACAATTCAGCCGGTCAAACACCGGGCGGGCAAAAGCGTTGTTGTCCTTGTAGCCATCATCCATCGTGAATACCGAAAATGGCTTTGCATTTGCGCTTCCACTTTTCACGCGCGTGATGGCCTCGCCGAGCGAGACGGTTTCGAACCCCTTGCTCCGGACAAGTGCGATCATATCGGCCAAAAACTCTGGCTCAATCTCCAGTTTGTTGTTGGGGGCGAAATGCTTTTGCCGCCCGCCGCCCGGGCAAACATGGTGCAGGCAGAATATATGGCCAATGCCTTGCAACTGATTGCGGCCAAGGGCGGTTGCACCGCTGAAGTGCATCAGGTCAAGGCAGGCGCGGAGAATTGCAGGCGAGGCCATGGCAATCAGGCGGAGGCTTGTTCGGTGCGCAGTGTCGAGCGGTCAGGCTCCAACTTCAGCAGCAAGGTTTTCATTTTGCCACCTTGCTCCAAAACCGTTGCGGCCTGTTCGGCATCCCTGATGCGCGTTGCGCTGGCCAAGATCACAGCCATGTCCGCGCAGGCTATCAGTGGCACCGCTCCGGCCTGCGCCTCACCGGCGTGCAGAAGCACATAACCATAAATACCGCGCAGCGCCTGAATGATTGCATCAAGGCGCCCCGCCAGAAGTGACTGCGCCTGAACCGTTGCGAATTGACCGAGACGGATAACATGCAGGCTTGTGGCGGTGTCACGGCTTACCGCCTTGGTGAAATCTGCCGTGCCGGCGATGAGATCAGTCAAGCCCGGGGCGGGAGGAAGTTGCAACAGCGCATCAAAGCCGGAGCCGGGTTGCGCCACATCCAGGGCGATAACCTTTTCGCCCTTGGCCGCGAGTGTGCGGCCAATGGCAAGCACCGCGAGTGCTGCATTGGGAGCGGCGCTGCCAACAGTGGTGAAGGCGAAAGTCGAATAGCCATGAGATTGCTTGAGGCCCTGCAAAACTGCGGCCTGGCCTGCAGCGCCATCGGCCAGAACTTGCGCTTCGCCACGCACCAAACCCTGCAGCAATTCCAAAGCGGACGCGGCGGTCAGCGCAGCCGGCATGGTGCCCAAAGCCCGCGCCTTTGCCTCTGGCCAGCCACCCTTCCTTGCTAACGGTGCACTTGCAGTCGTCGCAGCTGCAATTGGCGCAACATTGAATTCAGGCACGGATGGAGAAACCGCTTCCATCTCACGCAAGGCATGGCCACGCACAGGCGTTTCATCATCCCTGCGGCGCAAGGGAACAGCCAGCACTTCCAAAATGAAAGCCAGCCCCAAAGCCAGTGCGAGGCCCGCCAATAAACTGAGGATGAGAACCGGTCCTGTCTTGGGGAAATAGGGTACCGCAGGCACCGTGGCCCGTTGGATCATCCTTGCAAAACCGGGCTGCAAAGCTGTGTCCTGCCTCGCATTCACATCGGCATAGCGCGAGAGCATGGATTCAAGCAGCGCACGATTGGCATCGGCCTCTCGCTGCAGTTCCTTCAATTTTACATCCGAGAAATTATTTTCGGCTTCGGCACCCTTCATCTTGTCGAGGCTGGCACGCAGCGCACTGGCCCGTGCATCAGCTATCTTTGCCTGCCCCTGCAAACTATCAACAACCTTCAACGCCTCAGCGCGGATTTGGCCATTGATGGTATCGAGCTCCTTCTGTGCGGCGATCATTTTGGGATGGCCTGGCAGATAGGTGGCAGACAATTCCGACAGCTTGCGCTGGGCGGAAACCTGCTGCTGGCGTAGCGATTGTACAGCTTGCGAAGACAAGACATCGGCAGAGGCATCAACCGAGCCGCGCGAGGCAAGCAGCTGGCGGATTTCATTGGCCCGGGCCTCGGCTTCGCCCTTGGCGGTTTCGGCCACAATGATCTGCGCATTCAAAT
Source organism: Hyphomicrobiales bacterium (assembly GCA_043731995.1). Lineage (GTDB taxonomy): Bacteria > Pseudomonadota > Alphaproteobacteria > Rhizobiales > Aestuariivirgaceae > Aestuariivirga. Next base: position 112 of record JAYTIG010000166.1, on the reverse strand, counting down.
CTGAAATCTGCTGGGTGCCAAGTGTTGCGGAAGTGCCTTTCAAGAGCCCCGCATCAGCACGATATTTTTCAACTGCGGCTTCAGACTGCGAAACCTTGCTGCGCAAGTCATC
>JAYTIG010000165.1:0-2019 GCA_043731995.1 Hyphomicrobiales bacterium | reverse complement strand
GGGCTTCCTGGGCATCCTGCTGATCGTGCGGCCTGGCACAGACAGTTTCCAGCCTGCCATGCTGTTCAGCCTGTTCAATGCGCTGGTGATGGCGCTCTATCAAATCTTCACCCGCAAGGCGGGCTTTCGCGACACGCCGGAAACCGGGTTGCTCTGGGTTTTTGCAGTGGGGCTGGTAGTTTCAACTTTGGTGCTGTTGCCGCAAGGCTTTGCCCCGCCGCCGGCAGGATGGCTCTGGGCTGTGGCCCTGCTCATGGGCACCTGTGGATTACTGGCACATTTGGTCATATCGCATGCGCTGCGCCTGGCGCCTGCTTCGTTGCTGGCACCCTTCGGCTACACGCAAATCATCTGGATGACGATTTCCGGAATTGTGCTTTTCGGCGATTGGCCAGATCACTTCACCTTGCTGGGTGCAGCCATCATCATCTCCAGCGGGCTCTATGTCTGGCACCGAGAAAGAGTGCGCGGTGAGAATGCCGAAGCGACGATCATGGCGGATTAAGCGCTCACATAAGCTGTCTTCACGATTGTGTAGAACTCTGCCGCATAACGCCCCTGTTCGCGCGGGCCGAAGCTGGAACCTTTGCGGCCACCGAAGGGCACATGATAATCCACCCCAGCGGTTGGCAAGTTCACCATCACCATGCCGGCTTGCGACTTGCGGCGGAAGTCATTCGCGGATTTGAGAGATTGCGTATAGATGCCGGATGACAGCCCAAAAGGTGTGTCATTGGCCACAGCCAAGGCTTCATCATAGCTATCAACCTTGATCACAGTTGCCACCGGCCCGAAAATTTCTTCACGGTTGATGCGCATGTTATTATTCGTTTTCACAAACAGCGCGGGCGAGAGATAGAAGCCCTTGGTGTCGCGGTTCAGACGTTCGCCACCCCAGGCCAGTTCAGCGCCTTCTTCGCGTCCGATGCGGATATAGTCTTCATCCTGCTTCATCTGGCTTTCATCCACAACAGGACCAACCTGTGTGCCTTCCTTCAAGGCATGATCCACCTTGAGGGCCTTGATGGCGGCGATGGTCTTTTCAACAAAGGCGTCATGGATTTTCGATTGCACAATCAGGCGAGAAGAAGCCGTGCAACGCTGGCCCGTTTGGAAAAACGCACCATCCACGGCACCGGCAACGGCAGCATCCAGATTGGCGTCATCCAATATTACCAACGGGTTCTTTCCACCCATTTCCAATTGGAACTTGCGGTTATGGGCTACGCAAGCCTGCGCCACTTTCGCACCCGTGCCCACCGAGCCCGTGAAGGAAATGGCATTCACATCTTTTGATTCCAGCATGGCCTGGCCCACGACTGAGCCGCGCCCCATCACCAGATTGAACACACCCTTGGGCAGGCCGGAACGCGAGATGATTTCGCTCAAAGCCCAAGCCGTGGCGGGCACCAAATCAGCGGGCTTGAACACAACCGCGTTGCCAAAAGCCAGTGCGGGCGCAATTTTCCAGGCGGGGATGGCGATGGGGAAATTCCATGGGCAGATGAGGCCCACAACGCCCACAGGCTCGCGCGTGATCGTCACATCCACATTGGGCCGCACTGAGGCCAGTTGCGTGCCCTCAATGCGCAAGGCTTCTTGCGCGAAAAACTTGAAAATCTGCGCCGCCCGCATGGTTTCGGCAATGCCATTGGCCATGGGCTTGCCTTCTTCGCGGGCGAGCAAGCGGCCAATCTCATCTTTGCGGGCAAGGAGTTCGGTGCCAATCATTTCCAGCGCATCGGCGCGCTGCTGAGGAGTGGAAAGGCCCCAGGCCGCACTGGCGGATTTGGCAGCGGCGATGGCTTCATCAGCTTGCGCTTTATTGGCCTGGGTGAATTCACCCACCACATCGGATATGTCCGATGGGTTGATATCCACTGTCACACCCGAGCCGTCGACCCATGCGCCTGCGATGAAGTTTTGCTTTGCAGCCATCTCTCTATCTCCATTTATATTTGTATGACAATTAGCATAAACCAGTCAGCCGCGCAAAGCCATGGCCCCGGCCACAACACA
>JAYTIG010000164.1:0-5478 GCA_043731995.1 Hyphomicrobiales bacterium | reverse complement strand
TCGTGAAAAATGGCATGGACGATGCCGCAAAACTGCTTGGCGTCAAGGCCGAGTATCTATCCCCGGAGACTTTCGACATGGCCAAAATGTCGCAAATGATCGACGCAGTCACGGCGTCCAAGCCCGACGGAATGGTGGTGTCGATCCCCGATGAAGCAGCAATTTCTGGGGCAGTTAAAAATGCAGTTGCCGCCGGTATTCCAGTGATTGTGATCGATTCCGGTGGATCGAAACTCACCCATGATCTGGGGGGACTTCTGTTCATGGGCCAGGATGAATTTCAGGCCGGCGTGGCAGCAGGCGAAAAGATCAAGGCACTCGGTATTACGAAAGCCGTATGCTCGAACCACGAGGTCGGCAACTCCAGCCTTGATGACCGTTGCAATGGCTTCCAGAAGGGCCTGGGAGTTCCTGTTCCGGTGCTCAATGGCGTGATGGACCCGACAGAAATGAAGAACCGCGTTATCGCCTATCTGAACGCTCATAAGGATACGCAGTTCATTCTCGCTGTCGGTGCGACCGGCGCTGAGCCAATGCTGGTGGCCCTGAAGGAAATGGGACTTGAAGGCAAGGTCAAAACTGGCACCTTCGATCTTTCCCCCAACGTGCTGCAAGCCATTGTCGACGGCAAGATGGAATGGGGTATTGATGCCCAGCAATATGCCATGGGTTACATTCCAATTGCCATGTTTGACCTGTGGAAGAAGTACAAGATCTCGCCGATCGCTGACTATCCTACTGGCCCTGGCTTCGTGACCAAGGACACTGCGGCTTCGGTGATCGAACTTTCCAAGCAAGGCAAACGCTAAACCTCGGGGGTGGATGGTCCTCTCCGTCTACCCCTCCTTTTCTTTCAGGCTGGACAATGAGCAAAAGTTCAAAGGACGAAAGAGTGCGGCAGGTCCCGCTGTTGGGTCGGCTCTTGAGCCGTCCCGAACTCGGCGCCATCGCGGGCACGGTTCTGGTCTTTGTTTTCTTCGCCATTACCGCAGGCTCCAGCGGACTGTTCAGCGCCAAGGGCATTATCAATTTTCTGGAAGTCTCCGCACAGTTGGGCATCCTGGCCGCCCCTGTTGCATTACTCATGATTGCGGGTGAGTTTGATCTTTCCCTCGGCTCCATGATCGGCTTCGCCGGTATCCTGATCGCCATTCCAGCCGTGTTCTGGCATTGGCCGGTGTGGCTTTGCATCATTTTCGCCTTTGCAGTTTCCGGCATCATCGGTGCACTCAACGGCTATGCCGTGGTGCGCACGGGACTTCCTTCTTTCATTGTCACGCTGGGTGGCCTGTTCATGTTGCGCGGGCTGACGCTGGGCCTCACGCGGGGCATTTCAGGGCGCACACAAGTCTCCGGCCTGCATGAATTGGCCGCGAATGACCCGCTGAACAGCCTCTTCTCGGGTCAGGTTTTCAGCGGGGCCATTGCCTGGCTGGCGGCGCATGGTGTGATTGGGCTACGGGCAGATGGCCAACCCTCAATCAGTGGCATTCCGGTATCAATCGTGTGGTGGGTAGCACTCACGATTTTCTGCTCGTGGCTTCTCTCTCGCACGCGTTTCGGAAACTGGATCTTTGCATCCGGCGGCGAGCCAAATGCTGCACGTAACGTAGGTGTTCCCGTCAACCGCACTAAAATCACTCTCTTTGTGATGACGGCTCTTTCGGCCACACTGTTTGCAGCCATACAGGTTCTCGTCACAGGTTCGGCGGATACCTTGCGTGGCACACAGAAAGAGTTTGAAGCCATCATCGCTGTGGTGATTGGCGGAACGCTGCTTACTGGCGGTTATGGATCGGCTGTCGGGGCCTTATTTGGCGCACTCATCTTCGGCGTTGTGCAAATGGGCATTTTCTATACCGGTATCGATACGGATTGGTTCAAGCTGTTCATGGGTGCGATGATGCTGATTGCGGTGCTGTTCAACAGCTATGTGCGCAACCGTGCCATGAGGAGCCGCTGATGCAAACGCCCCTCGTCGAACTCAAATCAGTCAGTAAATATTTCGGCACCGTCATTGCGCTAAAGGATGTGACCTTTGACGTGCAGCCTGGAGAAGTTCACTGCCTTCTGGGCGACAATGGTGCTGGCAAATCAACACTCATCAAGACGCTCTCTGGTGTCTACACGCCCGATGAAGGGGAGATTCTGGTAGATGGCAAGCCTGCCCGCTTCGGCTCCCCCAAGGAAACATTGGATAGCGGCATTGCCACGGTCTACCAGGACCTGGCGCTGGTTCCACTGATGAGTGTAGCACGAAATTTCTTTCTTGGCCGAGAGCCTCAAACTGGTTGGTGGCCCGCGAAACAATTTGACATCGCCACAGCCAATGAAACGGCACGGCGCGAATTGCGCGACATGGGCATTGAGTTACGAAGCCCGGAACAGCCGGTTGGCACGCTGTCAGGTGGTGAGCGGCAGTGTCTGGCCATTGCACGGGCCATCTATTTCGGCGCCAAGGTTCTCATCCTGGACGAGCCCACCTCAGCTCTCGGTGTTCACCAGGCATCGATCGTACTGAAGCTCATCGTACAGTCCAAAGCCCGCGGCATTGGTGTGATCTTCATTTCACACAATGTACATCACGCCTATGCTTGTGGCGACCGTTTCACCATCTTGAAGCGCGGACGCAGCACGGGCACCTATGCAAGGGACGCGATCACCCGTGATGAGCTTCTGGCCTTGATGGCGGGCGGCAAGGAACTCGTTGACCTTGAGGTCGAGATAGAACGCCTCAAGCACGCCAAGCAGGGTGTCTGAAATGGAGCGAATTGGCGTCGGATTGATCGGGACGGGCTTCATGGGCAAGTGCCATGCCATGGCCTATGGTGCCGTCAAAGCCGTGTTCGGCGATGTGCCCTTTGTTGATCGTGTTTCGCTCTGCGATGTCGATGCTGCAGATGCAACGAAATGCGCCTCTGAATTCGGTTTCGCGAAATCAACCACAAACTGGCGCAATCTTCTGAATGATCCCGCAATTCATTTGATCTCCATCACCTCGCCCAATGGTCTTCACCGTGAAATGGCAATAGCGGCCCTTGAAGCCGGTAAACATGTGTGGTGCGAGAAACCGATGGCGCTGAAACTGGCAGATGCCGAGGCCATGGCTGCGGCCGCCACCAAAGCCAAAGGCCAGGCAACGGCTTTGGGCTACGGCTATCTGCGCAATCCTGTTTTGCAATTTGCCCGCAAGCTAATTGCTGAAGGTGCCATTGGCGAAGTTTTTGATTTCCGTGGAAGCGTTGACGAAGATTATATGGCCGATCCGCAATTGCCATGGTCGTGGCGTTTGACGCGCAAGGATGCCGGATTGGGCACGTTGGGCGATCTGACCGTTCATCTGATATCGTTGGCGCATGAACTCATGGGAAATATTGGCAGTCTTTGTGCGATGGTCGATGTGGTTCACAAGCTGCGTCCCGTTGCAGGAAGTACAGACTTCGCCCAAGTCGAGAATGACGATATTGCCCACGCGTTGGTACGTTTTGTATCTGGTGCGCGAGGTGTTCTCACTTCCAGCCGCATTGCCCATGGCAGAAAGAATGGATTGAAGATTGAAGTTCATGGTTCAAAAGGCATGCTCTGGCTCGACAACGAGCGCATGAATGAACTCAATCTTTATGTGGCGGAAGGACCAATTGAACTGCGGGGATTCCGGCGCATACTCTCAGGCCCTTATCATCCGGCCTATGACAAGCTCTGCCCTGCTCCCGGCCATGGCCTCGGCTTCAATGAGTTAAAGGTCATTGAGTTGGTGGAGCTTCTCTATGCCTGCACAGGCCGCGAATCTGAATCTGTTGATTTTGCGCGCGGGCTTGGGATCGAGAAAGTGATCTACGCCTTCACGCGTTCCGCAGAATCCTCCAGTTGGATCAATATTGAATGACTTAGTTGAATCGCGAGAAATGCCGTTACAGGCCCTCTTTCCAGGATTCCGCAGGCACCATTAAGGCTGATGACCGAATTCGGAATGGTGGAGATTTCATCAATCAGGTGAGCTATCAGTTGGTACTCGGCCACGTCTTTTTTGACCAGTGTGATTTCAACGAGTGACAGGCGTGCCAGACAAACTTGGTCGTTTCGGCAGAGCAATATGCAGCGCATTAATTTGTCATACAAATAAATGTTGACTGGCAATAAATTTAGCTTTTAGATTGGCGAAATCACACCAGACAGAACAAGTGTGTGAAACAACGACTCGAGGGAGATTGTTATGATCAAGATTTCACGTCGCACAGCATTGTTTTCTTCACTGGCGCTAGCCGGTGCTTACACCACAGGAGCCTTGGCGGATGGCCTGCCCAAGCTCGCCGTCAAGAAAACCTACAAGGTCGGTTTTGCACAAACCGAAAGCAATAACCCATGGCGTTTGGCCCAAACGGCCAGCATGAAGGCCGAAGCTGAAAAGCTGGGTTGGCAGCTGGTTTACACAGATGCCGCCGGCTCGGCTGCCAAGCAGGTTGCCGATGTCAACAGCATGATTGCACAGGGTGTGGATGTGATCTTCCTGTCACCACGCGAAGAAAAGCCACTGATTCCTGCCGTTATGGCAGCCAAGAAAGCCGGCATTCCGCTGTTCCTGATTGACCGCGGTGTTGACGCAACTCTCGCCAAGGCCGGTGTTGATTACGTGACCTTCATTGGTTCGGACTTCCTGCTCGAAGGCAAGACAACCGCCGATTGGCTGGTTAAGGCAACAGGCGGCAAGGGCACGATCATTGAACTTGAAGGTTCAACGGGTTCTTCGCCTGCCAATGACCGCAAGAAGGGCTTTGACGATGTGATTGCCCAGAATCCTGGAATGAAGATTGTTGCCTCCCAAACTGGCGACTTTAACCGCGACAAGGGCCGTCAGGTTGCCGAAGCCTTGCTGCAAGCCCACCCTGAAGCGAACATCCTGTTTGCCCATAATGATGAAATGGCCATTGGTGCAATTTCAGCCATTGAAGCTGCAGGCAAGGTTCCAGGCAAAGACATTCTGATCGTCTCAATCGATGGCGAAAAAGATGGTTTGCAGGCCGTTATTGACGGCAAGATGGGTGTAACCGTTGAATGCAACCCTAAGTTTGGCCCTGCTGCTTATGCTGCAGCCATGGCCTATGCGAAGGGCGATGCAATTCCAGCAAAGATGGTCAACACAGACCGGGTATTTGACAAAACAAACGCTGCTGCAAGCATCGCCGACTCTTATTGATGTGATGTTCAGAGCGTAAAAAGCTCCTCCCTGGGCTCGGTTTCCAATGGAAAGAAATCGGGCCCGAATTATATCGTCGCGAAACGTCGCCCCTAGCCTCTACTTGACATGAAAAGGCGTTGGGATGAGCGTCTCCACCGGGGCAAGGGTGATTTGAGAAATGGATTCGGCGGAAAATCCCGATAGTCAAAATTTGCTTTCGATGCGGAATATCAGCAAAGCCTTTGCTGGAATTCCGGCTTTGTCTGCGGCATCACTTGATGTCGGCCAAGCCGAAGTGCACG
>JAYTIG010000163.1:0-2023 GCA_043731995.1 Hyphomicrobiales bacterium | reverse complement strand
GGCGAACATCAACAAAATTGACTGGTGAAAACCGACGCATCTCTTAATTCTCCTCGTGCATTTGCTGTGTTGGTGTGCCGCCGCAAGATTGCCGGATGACCAATGTGCAGGGGAGGCGGCGGACACCGATCCGCTTGTCACCTGAAATCATCGCAATCAGCTGTTCTCCGGCCTCACGGCCAAGCGCTTTCAAATTCATGTCGACGCTGGTGAGCGGCGGCCTTGCGCCTTCAACCATCACGTTCCAGTTATCAAATCCCACAATGGCGACACTTTCCGGCACGGCAATGCCGCGATCGCGCAAGGCTTCAGCAGCACCGCGCGCAATTTGGTCATTACCACAGAACAGGGCATCAGGCGTCTCGGTCTTGCCGTCATATAATTTTGCAATGGATTCACGGCCCCATGCCTCAGACCAGGGGCCATTAAGAACCAATTCGTCTGATGATTTCAACTGAGCATCGGCGAGGGCGCGGTGATAGCCTTTGCGCCGCAAGCGCACAGCTTCGAAGCGTTCCGGCCCCGTGATATGGGCAATGCGCTTGCGGCGAAGCCTGGCCAAATGTTGAGTTGCGAGGTAGGCCCCACCCTCATCGTCAGGCAGTAGGGACAAGGCGTCATCTTTGTCCGCATGGGTGAAGACATACACAACCGGCAGTCCATGGGCGAATGGGCCGATCGGCTCGCGGTTATCGGCACGGCGTGCGGTCACAATCAATCCGTCGATGCGTTTGCCGAGAAGCTGATCGAGGTGTTGGCGCTCTCGCTCAGGATCATCGGTGGCGTTGCACATGAAAACGGCAATGCCTTGCTCAGCCAGGCGCTCTTCCAAGGCTTCAAAGATCGGAAATGAGAAGCGTCCAAAACTGTCGTTTGAAATAATGCCAATGGTTCGGGATTTGGAACGATGCAGGCTTTGGGCCAAGTCATTGGGCCGATAACCGATCTCACCCGCGATGCGGATCACGCGGTCACGGGTTTCTTGGGAAAGCCTGCCGTTTTTGTTCAGGGCCTTTGATGCTGTGCTGATGGCAACTTCAGCCAGGCGTGCAACATCGCGAATGGTTGGCGCTCGCAATTTTTTGGTAGTTGTTTTTGTGGCCGTGGTCTTGTTCATTTCACGGCACCACCGAGAAGCCCGGAAACATAGTATTTCTGCAGAAATATATAGATGAGGATGCAGGGCAAAATTGAAATCATTATGCCTGCCTGCAACGCGCCCCAATCCACCGAGCCGAAGTGCCCGATGCGCACGCTGACCAGCAAAATCGGCACAGTGAATGCGGTTTCCTTGTTCATGAAAATGAGTGCCGCGAGAAATTCGTTCCAGGAGGTGATGAAGGCAAACAGTGCCACCGTCACCATGCCAGGCATCACCAGCGGCAGAAAAACGCGGCGGAACGATACAAAGCTGGAACAGCCATCAATAACGGCTGCTTCCTCCAGTTCGCGCGGCACGGCTTCAAAGCTGTTGCGCATGAGATAGACACTGAAAGGAAGCTGCAGAATCGTATGTACAATGGCAAGGCCAACACTGGAATTGGCAAGGCCAAGCTTTGCGAACATGAGATAGAGCGGCGTGAGCAGGGCTTGATACGGGATCATCAGTGGTGCCAGCAGAATCAGGAATATCACTTCCTTGGCGGGCAGTTTGAAGCGCGCGAGGCCAAAACCAGCCGGGACTGACAGAACCAGGCAAAAGATGATGGCAAGAGCCGCGACTTTCAGGCTGTTGGCAACATAGGTTGAAAGGCCTGCCCCAAAGTGCAGAACTGTTGCATAGCTTTCAAGGCTGAGCGTGGAAGGCAAATAGCTTGGCGGCACGCTAGCGGCATCAGCCGGAAGCTTAATCGAGGCCAGAAAAGATAATACCAATGGAGCAAGCATGATCGCTGCCACGAAAATGGCAATGGCGCTGATGAGGTAGCGGATGTTGCCATTTTCTCCCGCGCGCCTGCCTTCGGGTGCTGCTCTGCGGTGTGGCAGCTGGGAAACACCCGAGCTCATGATTTCGATGTCCGGT
>JAYTIG010000162.1:0-5489 GCA_043731995.1 Hyphomicrobiales bacterium | reverse complement strand
GGGCCAGTTGGAACTGTCGAGCGCAATTTGTTTCAACCGTGTTTCGCCGGAACGAACAGCTTCAATCCGGCCCCCCAGATTGCGCAGCGCCACATAGGTGAGCAGAGTCAGATGGATGAAGAGCGGCAGCAAGAGCCATTGAGTCAATGTCATGTATTTTCCCGTTGATAGTTCGGGGCCTCACGCGTGATCATCACATCATGCACGTGGCTCTCACGGAGGCCTGCATTGGTGATACGCACGAATTGCACTTTGGATTGCAGATCACGAATAGTTGCTGCACCCACATAACCCATGGCGGCGCGAAGGCCGCCCACCATCTGATGGAGCACGGCGTTTACACCGCCCTTGTGCGGCACCTGGCCTTCAATGCCTTCCGGCACCAGTTTCAGCGTGTTGCCGACGTCCTGCTGGAAATAACGATCAGCACTGCCGCGCGCCATGGCACCCACGCTGCCCATGCCGCGATAGGATTTGAAGCTGCGGCCATTGTAGAGAAACACCTCGCCCGGCGCTTCATCCGTGCCTGCCAGCATCGATCCCATCATGACCACGCTCGCGCCACCTGCCAGCGCCTTGGCCATGTCGCCAGACAGCTTGATGCCGCCATCGGCAATCACTGGAATGCCCTGCTTGGCGCCCTCTTCGGCGCATTCCACGATGGCCGAAAATTGCGGCACACCGACACCCGCCACGACACGCGTGGTGCAGATGGAGCCCGGGCCGATGCCAATTTTTACACCATCCGCGCCTGCATCGATCAGTGCTTTCACGCCTTCAGCGGTGGCGACATTGCCGGCGATCAATTGCACGCGGTTGGAAAGTTTCTTGATGCGTGCAACCTGGTTGGCCACATGGATGGAATGGCCATGCGCTGTGTCCACCACCAGCACGTCCACGCCCGCATCAATCAGCATTTCAGCACGGATAAAGCCGCTATCGCCCACACCTGTGGCGGCGGCCACGAGCAGGCGCTCTTTATCATCCTTGGCGGCGAGCGGGTGATCGGCAGCCTTCTCCATGTCGTTGACAGTGATCAAACCCAGACACTTGAAATCTTCATCTACCACGATCAGTTTTTCGATGCGGTGTTTGTGCAGAAGGCGCTGGGCTTCGGCGCGCTCAACGCCTTCGCGCACGGTGACGAGATTGCGCGTCATCAATTCAGCGACCTTGGTGTTGAGATCTGTGGTGAAGCGCACATCGCGGTTGGTGATGATGCCGGAGAGTTTACCGAATTCATCCACCACCGGAATGCCCGAAACCTTGTGGCGGTTCTTGAGGGCCATAAGATCGCCCAAGGTGGCATCGGGCGCAATGGTGATGGGGTTCACCACCATGCCGCTTTCAAAGCGCTTCACACGCGCCACCTGTTCAGCCTGTTCGGCGGGCTCCAGATTCTTATGGATGACGCCTATGCCGCCGGCCTGCGCCATGGCAATGGCCATGGGAGCCTCGGTCACCGTGTCCATCGCCGCCGACATGACGGGAATGGAAAGGTTGATGGATTTCGTCAGCCGCGTGGCGGTGGAAACCTCTGCGGGCAAAACAGATGAAGCGCCCGGCTTCATCAGCACGTCGTCAAATGTGAGATATTCTGGAAATGCGCCAGCCATTGCAGCCTCTTTCAGACTCTAGTTCAGGTTGGCGGCTGCTCCTAACACTCAGGTGGCGGCGGAGCAAGCGGTTTAGTAGCGGGCCCCAAAAGCCAGCAAAGCCAAGGCCGCTGGCAGGGCCTGAATGAACAGGATTTTCCGGCTGGCCGTGGCAGCACCATAAAGCCCTGCAATGATGACGCAGACCAGCAGAAACAGCGTGAAGCGGCGGCCAGATTCGCCCAGCCACAGGCTCCACAGCAGGCCTGCTGCGAGGAAGCCATTGTAGAGCCCCTGATTGGCGGCGAGGGTTTTGCTGGCCTTGGCAAATTCTGCCATGGTGTTGAAAGCCGCACGCGTGCGTGGCGCTTCCCAGGCGAACATTTCCAAGTAGAGGAAATAGAAGTGGAGCAAGGCCACCAAAGCCACCAAAATCATGCCAAACATCATATTCTCCTGTGCGCCAGAGTTTGCCCAAGGTTACAGAACTGTCAATGGCGGACGGTTGCCCGCAAGGGCGGCGGCATGGCATAAGGCGATATGAGCCACGATCATCACCACAAACACGACCACGATCAACACCATGATCACGGCCACACCCACGCGCCCGCCAATTTTGGGCTGACCTTTGCAATTGGCATTCTGCTCAATGGCGGCTTTGTCATTGGTGAAGTGATCTATGGATTGCTGATCAATTCCGTGGCGCTGCTGGCTGATGCTGGGCACAACCTGTTTGACGTGCTGGGCCTGCTTGCGGCCTGGGCGGCAGCACGGCTGGCCACGCGGGCACCGACGGCGCGGTTCACCTTCGGCTTCAAAGGCTCAACCATTCTGGCGGCCCTGTTCAACTCTGTGTTGCTGCTGGTGGCGGTGGGGGCCATTGGCTGGGAAGCGATCCAGCGCCTCTATCAACCCGTGCAAGTGCCGGGCCTTTGGGTTATGGCCGTTGCTTCCATCGGCATTCTCACCAATGGCATCACGGCGCTGCTGTTCATGCGTGAGCGGCAGGACGACATCAACATGCGCGGTGCTTATCTGCATATGGCGGGCGATGCACTGGTTTCGGCAGGCGTGGTGGTGGCCGGATATCTGATGTTGAAAACAGGTTGGCTGTGGCTTGATCCGCTAACGAGCCTTGTGATTGTGGCCGTGATCATCATTTCAAGCTGGAGCCTGCTCCGCGAGGCGCTGGCGATGTCTCTCAAGGCTGTTCCCAAGGGGGTTGATCCTGAAGCCGTGCGGCAGCTGCTGGCCTCGCAATCAGGTGTGGCCAATGTGCATGACCTGCACATCTGGCCGATGAGCACGACGGACATTGCATTGACAGCCCATTTGTTGATGCCAGCCGGGCACCCTGGCGATATATTCATCGCTCACATTTGTGAAGAGCTGGAACATCAACATGGCATTGATCATGTGACGCTGCAGGTGGAAACAGATGCCACCACAATGTGCTCGGCGCATTGTGACAAAGTGGCGGCGTGAGAGGGAGGAACAATGGCATTCTGGAACAAGTGGTTTGGTTCAAGCGGAGAATCCGCTTCTCCTGGCAAGACATTGGAATATAATGGATATTCTATTGCAGCAACGCCTTACAAAGCGGGGGCCGGCTGGCAGCTCGCGGGCGAGATCAGCAAGGATGGCAAGAGCCACCGCTTTGTGCGGGCTGACAACTTCAGCAGCCGTGAAGAGGCCGAAGACTATGCCTTGCAAAAAGGAAAATTGATCGTGGATCAACTCGGTGCGGCGATGTTCAAAGCATGAGCCGACGCGTCATCTTGTTCAATCGCCTTTGGCTTAACGCACGCTGGGCCTTGGTGATGATTGCCATCGCACTGTTCATTGGCATGTGCGGCTATGTTTATTTTGGCGATGGCGTTTCCTGGCCTGCAGCCTTTGCGGATGCTGCCATGATCCTCGCTGGCGAAGGGCCGCTTGACCAGATGAAGACTGGCTCTGGCCATATCTTTGAAGGCTTCTATGCGCTGGTCTGCGGCTTCCTGTTTTTTGCCATTGCAGGCTTTGCATTGGCACCAGCACTGCATCACGTGTTGCGCAGCTTTCACCTTGAGGATCAAGAGCGCGCGAAACGGAAAAAGTAACTACTTCGCGCCGATCACGTAGTTGAAGCTGATGGAGATGCGCAGGCCATCGGCGCGGTTGATGGGCACTTCGTGGCGCAGCCAACTTTCCCACAGGAGCAGCGAGCCCACTTCCGGCTTCAGGCTCACATGGCTTTTGAGTTCCGCTGGTGCGTTTGATTTGCGCGGCGGGGCAGCCATCATCAAGGCGTGGCGCGGGTCTTCATAGACAATGGGGCCTGCTCCTTGCGGCACAGCCACATAGTAAGTGCCGCTGATCACGGAATTGGTGTGGATATGCGAGGTGTGGGAGCCGCCCTCGGGCAGCACATTCACCCAGAGCGAATCGCAAATGGGCTTGCCGCCCTTGATGTCCCAATGCAGGGACCTGGCGAAAGCGGCGGCATGGCGATCCAGAATCTTCTCCAACGCCTGCAAGGCCGGGATTCGCGAGGCAAGGTCATCCAGCGAGGCAAAAGACGTATAGCCCGGATAGCCATGTTTCTCACACCAGCGAATGCCCGCGTCATCTTCCTGGGCCAACATGAGGCAGGCTTGCTCCAACCGCTGGTTCAGCCTGGCGCTTGCGGCCTTGTCTGCCCTGTAAATCAGGGTGGGGAAAAAGGACTGGATTTTGCTCATGCCTCCCGCCATATCCTGTCGCGGTGACTGGCACAATGGCTTAACCAAAACCCGTCACTCCCGCGGAAGCGGGAATGACAGTTGAAGATTGGAAATGAAATTCAATGGCACTGCCTGATCATCTGCTGGCTGGATATCAACGCTTTCGCAATGGGCGCTTCGCGCAGGACGAGGAGCGCTATCGCACACTGGGTGCCGGCGTGCAGCAGCCCAAGATGATGATCATTGCCTGCTGTGACAGCCGTGCCGCACCCGAAACCATTTTTGATGCCGGGCCGGGCGATATCTTTGTGATGCGCAATGTGGCCAATCTGGTGCCGCCTTATGCGCCGGATGGCGGGCATCATTCCACTTCTGCAGCCATCGAATTCGCGGTGCTTTCATTGGGTGTGAAAGATGTGATCGTGATGGGCCATGGCCGCTGCGGCGGCATTCGCGCCGTTGTGGAAGGCGGGGCGCCATTGAGTGCTGGCGATTTTATCGGCAAGTGGATGAGCGATGTGCATGACGTGGCCGACGCCGTGCGGCATGATCATGACCATGCGCATGATCTGCAAACGGCAGTGGAACATGCCTCGGTTGAACACTCGCTGGCCAATTTGCGCACTTTCCCGTGGTTGCGCATGCGTGAAAACAAGGGTGATGTGGGGCTGCATGGCGCGTGGTTTGATATCAGCCTGGGCGAGTTGCACACCTATGATGAGACCGCCAAGAGCTGGGGTGTGGTGACTGGGGGTTGAGGGTGTAGTGAGTTTGCCGTGGCCTAGAGCCCTCATCCGCCTGTCGGCACCTTCTCCCATCGCGCAAGAGCGCGACAGGAGAAGGCAATTTATTTTGAAAGCTTGAAGTCTGCTGCCTTCTCCCGTTGAGCGAAGCGAAATGGGAGAAGGTGCCGAAAGGCGGATGAGGGCTCTTTCAGCCCGCCAGGATCTTGGTGATCACGGCCAATTCAGCCTTGCCGAGTTTTGCATTCCCCAGCGCGCCCACGGCATCCTCAATCTGCGAGGGGCGCGAAGCACCGATAAGAGCCGAGGTGACTTGCTTGTGTGAGAGCACCCAGGCGATGGCCATTTGGGCCATGGTTTGTCTGCGCGCTTCGGCCATGGCATTCAGCGCCTTCACCTTTTTCACCAGCGGCTCAGTGATCTGATCTTTCTTGAGAAAGTGCCCC
>JAYTIG010000161.1:0-2027 GCA_043731995.1 Hyphomicrobiales bacterium | reverse complement strand
TCGAAAGAATCTGGCACGGCACTTGATAGGCAGGTTCTGGTTAAGGAGAAAGGCCTGCCCATGAAATATATCATAGCCATTATCAAACCCTTCAAACTTGAGGAGGTGCGTGAGGCCTTGAGCGCCATCGGCGTGCAAGGCGTGACTGTCACTGAAGTGAAGGGCCATGGCCGCCAACGCGGCCATACCGAGTTCTACCGCGGCGCAGAATATGCCGTGAGTTTCGTTCCAAAAGTCAAAATCGAAGTGGCGGTGGAATCCTCCAGCGTGTCGAAAGTCGTTGAAGCCATCCAATCCGCCGCCAAAACCGGCCAGATCGGCGACGGCAAGGTTTTCGTACTGCCACTGGAAGAAGCCTACCGCGTGCGCACTGGCGAGAGCGGCTCTTCGGCGCTTTAGTCCCCCTCATTTCAACGATCAAGAATTCAAGAAAGGCAAGACAATGCAAACTTTGAGTAAGATAGGAAGGCGGGTCATACCACCGCTTCTGGCGGCTGGGGCCATGATGCTGGCAGGCGCCACGCAAGCCCTGGCCGATGCCCCTAAAATCGACACGGGCGATACAGCCTGGATGCTGACATCCACGGCCTTGGTTCTGATGATGACGATTCCGGGTCTCGCCCTGTTCTACGGCGGCATGGTCCGCAAGAAAAACGTGCTTGCCACGGTTGCCCAAAGCTTTGGCGCAACCTGCGTCATCACGGTTTTGTGGATGGTGCTGTGCTATTCAATCGCCTTTACCACCAACGACAACGCCACCCTGAACCAGTACATCGGCGGCTTTAGCTATCTGTTCTTGGCGCCAATGGGCCTCAATGCAGTGAACGCACTGGCACCGACCATTCCTGAATCGGTCTATATGACCTACCAGATGACTTTTGCCATCATCACACCAGCGCTGATTGCTGGCGCCTTGGCAGATCGCAGGAAATTCTCGTCATTCATGGTGTTCATGTCGCTCTGGCTGATTTTTGTATACAGCCCGATTGCACATTGGGTCTGGGGTGGCGGCTGGTTGGGTTCAATGGGCGCACTTGATTACGCAGGCGGCACCGTTGTGCATCTCAACGCTGGTACGGCTGGTCTTGTCACCTGTCTCGTGCTGGGCAAGCGCAACGGCTATGGGTCTGAAAACATGGCACCGCACAATCTAGTGCTCAGTGTGATTGGTGCTTCACTCCTGTGGGTGGGCTGGTTTGGCTTCAACGCTGGCTCCGCCGTGACTTCAAACGTCAATGCCGGCATGGCAATGGCTGCAACGCAAATTGCAACTGCCGCCGCCGCCATGGGTTGGATGGGCATGGAGTGGTTCATTCACAAAAAGCCGAGTGTCCTTGGCATGATCTCTGGCGCGGTAGCAGGCCTTGTGGCCATCACGCCAGCGTCAGGCTTCGTCAATCCGATGTCCGCCCTGATCATCGGCTTTGCAGCAGGCATTGTGTGCTTCCTGTCGGCCGTCTACATGAAGAAGGCCTTCGGATATGACGATGCCCTTGACGCTTGGGGCGTACATGGCGTGGGCGGTGCCTTGGGTGCCCTCCTCACGGGTGTGTTTGCTTCAAACGCCATCAATTCAGCTGCCAAGGGTTGGATTTTTGATGGCAACTTCGGCCAGATGCTGGTGCAGCTCTATGACGTTCTCGGCACCTTTATCTGGAGCGGTGTTGGCACTTTCATCATCCTCAAACTGATTGACATGACCATGGGTCTGCGCGTCAGCAAGGAAGTTGAAGTTGAAGGTCTCGACATCAACCTGCACGGTGAAACCGTCCAATAAATACAGGGTTCAATATCCCGGAGAAAAGGGCGTGCCACGGCGCGCCCTTTTTTGTGCAAACCACCCAAGAATTGAAGGCTTCGAATTGCAGGGAAGCCTTCTAGCAGGGCGGGGCCAGACAATTCCTCTCAACTTCGACCCCCGGCCCAAAGCTGGGGGTTTTCTTTTGGTTTGCAACGCCTACATTTGTGCCATGGAACATTGGCCGGATGAAGAAGTTGAGGACGGTGCGGGCGAACGGGTGAGCCTG
>JAYTIG010000160.1:0-2034 GCA_043731995.1 Hyphomicrobiales bacterium | reverse complement strand
ATGGCGAAGTGGTGGGTATCAACACAGCCATCTTCTCGCCTTCAGGCGGCTCTGTCGGCATCGGCTTTGCCATTCCAGCCTCTACAGCCTCCAATGTGATCGAAAGCCTGAAGTCCGGCGATCACAAGGTCACGCGCGGCTGGCTTGGTGTGCAAATTCAGCCCGTGACGGCAGATATTGCCGAAAGCCTGGGCTTGGGCGGAACCAAGGGTGCACTGGTGGCAGATCTCACCGCCAAGTCTCCGGCACTGAAAGCCGGTATCAAGCCGGGTGATGCCATCCTCAAGGTGAACGACATAGACATTGCCACTGACCGTGATCTTGCAAAGGTGATCGGCAGCATTCCGCCGGGCAAGGATGTGAAGCTTGCGATCATGCGCGGTGGCAAGCCGGAAACGGTGACAGTCACCCTCGGCACCTTGCCGAATGACAAGCCGCAGATGGCCAATGCCGATCTGGGCGACACGGCCAAGACGCCGGATTCCTCCTCGCTCTCAGCCTATGGCCTTGAAGTTGGGCCTGCTGCTGCCGGCAAGGGTGTGAAGGTTCTGAAAATCGACCCGAAATCAGACGCAGCGGACATCGGCCTCAAGGAAGGTGACACGATCTTGCAGATTGGTGGCGCTGACGTGACCGATCAGGCCAGCGTCGATTCCGCCTTGAAAAAAGTCTCTGGCAAAAAAGTTCTGCTGTTGGTGAAAACCGCCCAGGGCCAAAGCTTCATCACCCTGAAGCGCAATGATGGCTGATCTCATCTAACCATGCGCCGGGCCGAAAGCCCGGCGTTTCTCATTTGGGCCAGGGGATCTGGCCCAAACCCCAAATTCAAAAGCGCTACCAGCATCGGAGGGTATCATGCCTGCCAGCAACACTGCCGCAACCCAGTTGAAACATGCTGATTTGACAAAACGCCCATGGGAAGGCACAGCTAAAGTCATGCGCATTCTGGTGATTGAAGACGACAAGGACGCGGCCTCTTGGCTGGTGAAAGGCCTGAAGGAAAGTGGCCACGTTGTTGATCTTGCCAATGATGGCGAGCAGGGCCTCGGCATGGCTTCGGATGGCGGCTATGACGTTTTGATAGTGGATCGCATGTTGCCCCGGCTTGATGGCCTGGCGGTGATCAAGGGTCTGCGTGGCGCAGACAACAAGGTGCCAATCCTCATCCTCTCAGCTTTGAGCGATGTTGATGAACGCGTGAAAGGCTTGCGCGCCGGTGGCGATGACTATCTGGCCAAGCCCTACTCTTTTGCTGAGTTGCTGGCTCGTGTTGAAGGCCTGGGCGCGCGCAAATTGCTGGACCCGAAAGACGCCAAGCTTCGCGCCATGGATCTGGAAATGGATCTGATGACCCGCACGGTCACCCGCGCTGGCAAACCCATTGTGTTGCAGCCGCGCGAATTCAAGCTGCTGGAATTCCTGATGCGCAATGCGGGCCACATCGTCACCCGCACCATGCTGCTTGAGAATGTGTGGGACTATCACTTCGACCCGCAAACCAATGTCATCGATGTCCATGTTTCGCGTTTGCGCGGCAAGGTCGATAAGGGCTTCGCCCAGCCACTGCTGCAAACCGTGCGTGGAGCCGGCTACATGATCCGTGCGCGTTAACACCAAGCCATTCCGCACTTCGACATTTCGCCTCGCGGCGCTCTATCTTCTTTTCTTCTCCGTCTCCATCTGGGCGGTGCTGGGCTATATCTACTACAACACGGTCAGTCTGCTGGAACGCCAAAATGAAGAGACCATCACGGCCGATGTGACGGGCCTGACCGATGAATACCGAATTGCCGGCATACCCGGCCTCATCGATGCCACCAACCGCCGATTGGGTGAGAATCCCAACATCCTGATCATGCTGGCCGGCCCGGATGGCCAGCAACTTGCCGGCAATTTGCGTTCGCCAAATATCAACTTGCTGCCCGACAATAGCTGGATCGATTTTTCCATCGGTCAGGGTGATGGCAACGCCACGCTGGGCCATGTGGCTCATGGCTTCAACGTGCAATTCCCGTTCGGCCCCCAGATGATTGT
>JAYTIG010000159.1:0-2034 GCA_043731995.1 Hyphomicrobiales bacterium | reverse complement strand
GACCCGATTGCGATCAACGATATTCGCAAGTTGGTGCGTCAGCTCACCGCTCGGGGCATCGGGGTGCTTATTACGGATCACAACGTACGAGAAACCCTTGAAATCATCGACCGCGCGCTCATCATCCATGAGGGCCACGTCCTGACCGAGGGCACGCCTTCGGCCATTGTGAACAACCCCGATGTGCGCAGGTATTATCTGGGCAAGGATTTTCATATTTGAGGCTTAGGGCGAGCGTGTTTCCGAGACTCCTTGCAGGTAAGACATTTCTAACCACATTTTCGGTTTAAAACCCCGCTTAACAAGCCCGTGACCGGGTTGGTATAAATCTTGCCGCCATGGCCCTGATGCAAAAACTCGCCCTGAAACAGGGGCAATCGCTGGTGATGACGCCGCAGCTGCAGCAGGCGATCAAATTGCTGGCCATGAGCAATGTCGAACTTGCCGAATTCGTTGACCAGGAGCTGGAGCGCAACCCCCTGCTGGAACGCGCCGACGCTGGGCAAGAAACCGCGGCCAAAGCCGAAGCCGTTGCAGACGCGCCGGATGCGCCGTTTTCGGCAGCCGATGCGCGCGGCGATGAAGGTGATGGCGCACTTTCACCTTCTGATGGACCGCAAGAAAATGTGACCCAGTTGGCCGCTGGCCCGGGGCTTGATGCAGGCTGGCAGAACATGCGCGGCTCTGGCGCTGTCTCACTCGACGGTGAGGCGCAGGACTATGCCGCTTCCATCAGCCGCGAAGAAACGCTTCCTGAACATCTCACAAGCCAGCTCAACCTGAATTTCCGTGACCCGAAGGATCTGCTCATCGGGCAACAGGCCATCGGCATGGTGAATGAGCAGGGCTATCTCACGGCCAGTGCTGCCGCCATGGCGCAAACTTTGGGCACAGATGTAGCGCATGTGGAACGCGTGCTCTCTGTGCTCAAGACTTTCGACCCCACTGGTGTATTTGCCGCTGACTTGAAAGAGTGCCTGACGCTGCAGTTGAAAGAGCGCAACCATTTTGATCCGGCCATGGAAAAGCTGATCGACAACCTGCCGCTTGTTGCGCGGCGCGATTTCGCGGCGCTGAAAAACCTGTGCGGCGTTTCGCTGGATGATTTGCATGACATGATTGCCGAGTTGCGCCAGCTTAACCCAAAGCCGGGCCATGTCTTTGGCGCGGAGCCCGTGGTGCCCGTGGTGCCCGATGTCTCGGTACGCGCAGCGCAGGATGGAAGCTGGCTCGTCGAACTCAACAGCGAAACGCTGCCCCGCGTCTTGCTCAACAATCAATATGCTGCGCGTGTTACGCGCGGTGCAGCCAAGTCAGAAGACAAGCTGTTCCTTGCCGAATGCCAACAGCAGGCCTCATGGCTGGTCAAAAGCCTTGATCAGCGCGCCAGGACGATCTTGAAAGTGGCCCAGGAAATCGTGCGCCAGCAGGATGCCTTTCTCATTCTTGGCATTGCGCATTTGCGCCCGATCACATTGCGCATGGTGGCCGATGCCATCGCGATGCATGAATCAACGGTCAGCCGTGTCACGTCCAACAAGTATATGGCCACACCGCGCGGCACATTTGAACTGAAATATTTCTTCACCAATGCCATTGCTTCTGGCGATGCCGCGGGCGAGCAGCATTCCTCCGAATCCGTGCGGCACCGTCTCAAGGAATTGATTGCGGCAGAAACGGCAGACAAGATTCTCTCTGACGATGATCTTGTGGGCATCCTCAAGGCCGAGAACATCGAGATTGCCCGGCGCACTGTGGCCAAATACCGGGAATCCCTCAATATTCTTTCTTCCGTGCAGCGCCGGCGCGAGGCCCGGGCGAAGCGCTGAATCCCGGTTGACTTAATCTTGCGCCCCTCCTATGTGTCGCGCCCGAATTGAAGAGGGCACGGGAGGAACCTGCCCTCATCTGTTATCTTGAGTGGCTTTAATTTTTTCCGCTGTGGCTGTTGACGAAACGCCAGCAGGGGACCATTTTTGAGTCATCCGGATGGCGGGCAAGGAACCAAACCATGCAGATCAAGATCACCGGCAA
>JAYTIG010000158.1:0-2036 GCA_043731995.1 Hyphomicrobiales bacterium | reverse complement strand
GCCGGGGCCGCCCCTGGGCTTTGTATCATCGCCGGAAGATCTGCTGGTGGATGAGCAGGGAACGCCGTTGCGCCTCGACAAGGCCTATTCATGGGATGCGCCTTTGGCCGCGCACGGCATGATGCATATGGTGATCAACAATGCCGCCAAGGGCGACCCCTACGGTGTTGATGTGCTGTTCATGTATATGGCCAACATGAGCTGGAATTCGGCGATGAATGTGCCGGATACGATCAAGGCGCTTACAAGCAAGCACCCCAATGGCGAATACGTCATTCCGAAAATCATCTACTCTGACGCTTACGCCAGCGAGATGGTGCACTATGCCGATCTCATTCTGCCCGACACAACTTATCTGGAACGCTGGGACTGCATCTCGATGCTGGACCGGCCGATCTCCGAAGCCGATGGGCCAGCCGATGCGATCCGCCACCCTGTTGTTGAACCAGACAGGGACGTGCGGCCTTTCCAAACAGTGTTGTTGGATCTGGGTCACAGGTTAGGCCTTCCGGCCATGACCAAGCCGGACGGAACGGCGCGCTACCCCGGCGGATATCCCGATTATATCGTGAACCATGAGCGCGCGCCCGGCCTTGGACCTCTGGCGGGCTTCCGGGGCAAGGACGGCAAGGCCGCAGGTCGTGGCCCGGTCAATCCTGATCAGCTCAAGGCCTATGTCGCGAATGGCTCTTACTGGTTTCAGGAACTTGGCGACAACATGAAATATTATCGCCACGTGAACTGGGACTATCTGGATTGGGCAACATTCTTTGGCTTCCTTCCACGACCTGAGCCCATCATCCACCAGCTCTACTCGGAAACCTTGCAAAAGTTCCGCCTTGCGGCACAGGGGCACGGCAAGGTGAATGTGCCTGAACAGCACAAAGACCGGATTGAAACCTACTTCGATCCCATCCCCTTCTGGTATGCGCCCTTTGAAGGCGAGATGGTGAGTGGAGAAGAATTTCCCATGCATGCCATCACGCAGCGTCCCATGGCCATGTATCATTCCTGGGGTTCACAGAATGCCTGGCTGCGGCAAATCCTGGGGCGCAATTGGCTTTACATGCACAGGGCACGCGCAGCAAAGCTCTCCATCGCTGACGGCGACTGGGTGGATGTGACTTCCCATCACGGCACCATCAAAGTGCAAGTGAAACTGGTGGAAGGCCAGAACGAAGATACCGTGTGGACTTGGAATGCCATTGGCAAGCGCAAGGGTTCATGGGCTTTGTCGCCTGACTCGCCTGAAAGCCAGAAGGGTTTCCTGCTCAACCATCTCATCAGCGATCTTCTGCCGGAAAAAGATGGCGGCTACCGTTATTCCAACTCTGATCCCGTGACTGGCCAGGCGGCTTGGTTTGACCTCAAAGTGCGCATTACCAAAAGTGCCGACCAGACCGAACAATCAGCACCG
This sequence comes from Hyphomicrobiales bacterium, assembly GCA_043731995.1. Lineage (GTDB taxonomy): Bacteria > Pseudomonadota > Alphaproteobacteria > Rhizobiales > Aestuariivirgaceae > Aestuariivirga. The sequence goes on along the minus strand of JAYTIG010000158.1, from coordinate 619 downwards.
CAATTCGACACTTTGAAGCCCCTGGGCAGAAAGAAGCACGCATGACATCGCTTCCTGCTGCCACCACTAAAAAGCTTGGCCTGGTCATCGACCTTGATACTTGCGTGGGCTGCCAGGCTTGTGCCACCTCCTGCAAAGAATGGAACGCACAAGGCGACAGCGGGCCATTGACGGATACGGACAGCCAAGGGTCTGACATCTCCGGCCCATGGCTCAACCGCATCCATGGCTATGAAGTGCACCAGGAAGGGCGCAGTGACAGCCGCGTGGTGAACTTCCCGCGATCTTGCCTGCATTGCGAGACGCCGGCTTGTGTGACCGTCTGCCCCACGGGTGCATCTTACAAGCGCGCATCTGACGGCATAGTTCTGGTGAACCCCGAAACCTGCATTGGCTGCAAACTCTGTTCCTGGGCTTGCCCTTACGGCGCGCGCGAATATGACTACACGCAAGGCGTAATGAAGAAATGCACCCTGTGTGTGGACCGCATTTACAATGAAAATCTCGTTGAGGAAGACCGCGTACCCGCCTGTGTGCGGGCCTGCCCTACGGGTGCGCGGCATTTTGGCGATCTTGGTGATGAAAACTCCGCCGTCTCGCAACTCGTCAAAGAGCGCGG
>JAYTIG010000157.1:0-2037 GCA_043731995.1 Hyphomicrobiales bacterium | reverse complement strand
TGGCCGGAACGCCGGTAACACCCGCACCTGCCTGCGTCAGTTGCGAGAGTCCGCCATCAATCGAATAGGTGGAGCCAAAGCCCGGCCCTTCGGAATGCGCCACTTCGCCTTCCACATAAGTCTGCGGCGACGATTGCACGCGCACATCCGCCCCATAGATGGTCTGGTCGGCGGATTGCTCTTTCTCGCGCATGCCCGTGGCACCAAAGCGTAAGTGATCACCCACCCAGGTCTCGGCACGGCCACCATAGACATAGGCGCTGCCATCGGTGGCGATGGGCTGATAGTCATAGTGAACGACGAGATAATTCTCATAGCCCGATGAATTGTTCGAAGGCAGCGGCGCATTGAGGATCATGACCCCATTCACCGTGTCGAAGCGATAATCCGTGCCAGCCACTAACTGCGTGCGCGAAATCACCCAGCCCGTCGTCGCATTGCGCACTTCAACGCTCACCACGTCCGAACCCGCCGTGATGTCCTGGTGCTTCATGAAATAGGCTGAGCCACCCGTGCCGCGGAAAATGTCTGTCTGCGGAACCGTGGCGGGCTGGGCCGCATAAACATCGAGCGAGCGTTTGGGCGCACCATCCCTGGTCGCGGCATCCGAACGGTAAACCCCGCCAGCACCATAAAGCGTGCGCTGCGAAGCCATGAACTTCGTGCCGCTGATGTCAGTCTTGAAATTGCCCCACATCACATGTGATGGCCCGCGATCCAGCCGCACATAGAATTTGCCGCTGGTGGGCGCATCCTCAACCGAAGTGGAGTCATCGCCATAAACCGGATAATAGTCATTGGGGCTGATGCGCTTCAGCATCTCGCGCGGGTCTTTGCCGGCAAGCCCGGTGAACATGTCTTCCAGCGTGCCCTCACCCGTGTCAGCGGAAGCCGTCAGGACATATTGGCCCTTGATCTTGCCCTTGAGATACATGGCAGCGCGCCCGCGCGTCCAGGTGCCGGGGAACTCGTCAACGCCTGTGTGTTCAATAATGCCGTCGCCAAAATTGTGGCCGACGGTGAAATCAGCCAGCCCAATGCCGAACCATTCATTTTCCGGAATATCCACTTCACGCACAAAACTCAGGCCCTTGCCATCCTGCGCCACGGAAACATCAACCTTGTGCTTGCCAGATGGCATGATGCGCTGAACCACAAAGCCATTGTCATTGTCCACCGGCACGGCCTCACCCATCACCCGCACTTCATGGCCCGCAGGGATGTTCTTGCCATAAACCGTGATCGCCCCGCCAAACACGCTGATATTGCGGAATGCCGTGCGGTCTTCGCCATAGCCCGGGGCCACGGCATCCTTGGCATCGGAAGCCAATGGCAAATTGCTTTCAGAATGTTTGATCGGCAGGGGCCGGGTTTCATCAAAGCGCCCGTCGCGGTCATAAACCCGGAGCAGATAGGCCATGTCGTCAGGCGCATTCCCAGGCATGATCCATTCGCCAGCGCCCTGCGCCGAAACTGGGATCACCGCGAAAGGTGCCACTCCCGCACCAGATGCCGTTGAAATGATCCGCACTTCGGCGTGGTCAATCCAGGCACCATAGTTATAGCTTCCGAGGAAGCGCACTTTCTCGCCGGTGTGAAAATTCACCTGCAGTGGGAAATTCGAAACATTGAGGATCGGCTTCACGCCAAGCCCATCAAATTTCACCTGAATATCCATGCCGCCAATGGCGGCTTTTTCCGCCGTCATCGCCTTGGCCAGTTCAGCGCTGCTATCCACCTTGTCGCCATCCACGCTGATGGAGAAGGGAATGTCCTGCGCCGCAAAGGCCGAAGGTGCAAAGCCAAGTGCAGCCACAACAGCCAGCGCCGCTGCCGTTTGAGCCAAACGTGACGTCATGCGGAGAAGTGTCATTGCTGGCCCTCCTCCACTGAAGTCTTGATGGTGAGCGGATAGGCACCGCCAGCTCCTGCCCAGGCGTCCTTCACCAGCGCAGCCACGGCCTCTACGCGCGCCTGTGCCAATTCGCTGCTTTCGCCACCCTGATGATAGATCAGCGTGAGGGCGGATTTGCGCTT
>JAYTIG010000156.1:0-5521 GCA_043731995.1 Hyphomicrobiales bacterium | reverse complement strand
GAATCTTGCGCAGTTGCTGTGATCCACCACAGCTTGCGCCGGGATGACGGACTTTTTTGCCGCTCAGCCTTAACCAATCAGCTTGTCATAGGCGTCATGAGGCCCAATCCAAATCCAGGTACACGTTTGTTCATCTCGCAGGGCCAAGGCACGGTATCGCAAGCCAATACGCACCGACCACAAATCATCCCGCAAATTTTTGAAGCGCAGTGAAGGGTGTCGAGAATCTGACTGCAACAAATTGAAATTCTTGTCCGCCAGATCACGCACAGACGCCGGAAGCCGGAAGCCGCTCATAACACTCCCAGAACCCGGCCGTAGCCCTGTGCCTCACAAATCGCGCACCTTGCCTGCAGCAATTTCGGCCCTGGCCTTCACGAACAAGTCATCCAATTTTCCGGCCTGCACATCTGCCTCAATTCGACCATCCCATTCCTCGGCACGAAATTCATCAAGCCAAAGGGCCAAACGCCCAATATCCTCTTTTTTGAGGGACGCGATCAATTGCTCTATGGTCTCAAGCTTAGTCATGGATGCCACTTAGCACGAAAACTAAAAAACTCAAATTCAGCTGCCCGCCAGAAGCTTCTTCAGTTTCTCAATTCGTGTGTCGCGGTTCTCATCGAATGAGAGAGTGCTTTTCAAATTGCCCTGTGCGTCGATGAGGAACAGCGTTGCCGTGTGATCCATGGTGTAGCTGCCATCGCTGGTGGGTTGCTTCTTGTAGTAGACATGATAGGCCCTGGCCACTTGCGGCAATTGATCCATGGTTGGCACGAGGCCTTCGATGTGTGGGTCAAAATTGGCGAGATAGTCTTTCACACTATCCAGCGTGTCGCGCTCCGGATCCACGGTGATGAAGAGCAAACGGAAATCCTTGGCCTGATCGCCCAGTTCCTTGAGAGCGGCCGACATTTCGAAAAGCGTTGTCGGGCACACTTCAGGGCAATGGGTGAACCCAAAGAAAACGCCGTAAGGCTTGCCCTTCAAGCTGGCAGAATCAAGTTCACCACCCTTGGCTGACGCGAGCTTGAAAGGTGCGCCAAAACTGGCCAGCGCAAAACCATCGCCCGGTTGGCGGAAATTGCCATAAGCCATGAGACCAAGGATGAGCGCAACAAGGGCTGCCATGCCCCAAATTGCGGTGCGAAAAGTTTTTGTGCTGGCCATGTCAATCGCCTCTCAATGCTTCATCGGTGCGTCTGAACCTGGAGCCACCACTTCAAAATCCACATCCACTTTGCCAGCTTTGGCAAAAGTGAACGAGCCTTTCACCTCTTCGCCTTCCATGAAGGGTGATTTAATGCCCATCAACATGATGTGGCTGGACTTGGGCTTTAACTCCACACTCTTGCCTGCGGGGATGAGCAAGCCTTTGGCCATCTCCGTCATCTTCATCACATCGCCTTGCATTTGCATCTCGTGGATTTGCACGGTGGAAACATGTCCAATGCTGATGCTAATCAGCGTGTCATTTTCTGTGCCGTTATTGTCGATGGTGGTGTAGGCGCCTGCTACAGCCGCACTGCCCGGCGGCTGTTTGATCCAAGGGTGGTGGATAACGAGATTGCCAAGCTTGATTTCATGGGCCACTGACGGGCCAGCCGGATAAAGCGCCGCGCACGAGAGGGCGCAGGCCAATGCCAATTGATTGATGATTTTCATGTTGAGTTCTTCCAGTTGAATGAAGTTTCGGCGCGCTGAGGAACAGACGCGCAGTTGAATTTCAGGCTTGGAAGAATGCAGGTGGCCCAGTTTGCAGGGCGAGCTTTCGGTCATGTGGCAGGCGGGCGGGTGTTGCCCATTCTGCCGGAACGAGTGCCACAAGACGTGGCAAAATGGGCGCTGGCTCAAGCCCAGCGGCCAGTAGTGGATCCGCATGAGAAGCCACAGCACCCGGCAGGCAACATGGGCAATCCTGATTGTGCTGGCCGGGGTGGGTTTTGCCCTCTGGCAGATGACCTTGTTGGGCGCAAAGCTCAAGCTCGGAAGCTTGCAGCAATTCCGCCATGGGTGCACCTTGCACTGATGGCACAAAGCCAAGCAGCGTTGGCAACAGCAGGGCAACAAACAGCCATGAAACGACGAGGGGTTTAAGCTCTTGCCCCGATGCTTTCAGCCGCTGCCAAATATGCTCCATGGCGTGGGAAGCTAGGCGCAGGCGAAGGCAGGGTCAATGTGCAGGGCTGCCGCAGCACGGATGTGGCATCAAACTGTCGTTTTAGGCCATTCGAGGGGCGCTTGATGCACTGTAGTTGAGGGCACAGCGGCTAAAACGAGTGAAAGCTTTTCAACAGAGGCAAAAATGACTGACGAATCCCAAGCCGCTGCCCCAACTGGCCGCCGCGCCCGCGGTGGCGCTGACGCCCGGCGCGCCATGCGCACTTCCACCACAGTCAAGCAGTCTGGCTTCATACGCCGCAACATCAAAAACTATGAGCCTTTCAGCGATGAACAGCTTGAGTTGATCGAGCGCAATGCCGAAACCGTTTTGCAGGAAACTGGCATCGACTTCTATGAAGATGAAGAAGCGGTGCAGATGTGGAAGGATGCTGGCGCTGACGTGAAGCCCACGGCTGAGGCACGGCGGATCCGGCTCCGCTTTCCAAAGGGCTTGGTGCGTTCATTGATCAAAACCGCGCCGCGCGAATATGTGCAGCATGCGCGCAACCCGGCCAACAACGTCACCATCGGCGGCAACAACACGGTGTTTGCACCGGTCTATGGCCCGCCCTTCATCCGCAATCTGGACGAAGGCCGCCGCTATGCCACGATTGAGGATTTCCGCAATTTCGCCAAGCTGGTGCATATGCTGCCAAGCCTGCATCATGGCGGCGGCACGCTGTGTGAACCTGTCGATGTGCCCGTGCCGAAGCGGCATTTGGACATGATCTACAGCCACATAAAATATCACGACAAACCCTTCATGTCGTCGGTGACTTCGGGTGAACGCGCAGCAGATTCCGTGGCCATGTGCGAGATTTTGTTCGGCAAGGAATTTGTGGATCAGAATTGCGTGATGACATCGCTGATCAATGCCAATTCGCCCATGGTGTGGGACGGCGTGATGCTGGGGGCGCTCAAAGTTCTCGCTCGCGCCAACCAGGCATGCGTGATTTCGCCTTTCATCGTTGCGGGCGCCATGTCACCAGTGGCCACGGTTGGCACGCTCACCCAGATTTTGGCTGAGGCCTCTGTCGGCATTGCCTTCACGCAGCTGTGCCGCCCCGGCGCCCCTGTCGTGTTCGGCACCTTTGCGGCCTCGATGTCGATGCAATCTGGCGCACCCACCTTCGGCACGCCAGAACCAGCCTTTGTCACCTTCGGTGCGGCCCAGCTTTCGCGGCGCATGGGTGTTCCCTTCCGTTCAGGCGGTGGGTTGTGCGGCTCGAAAATTCCAGATGCGCAGGCAGGTTATGAAAGCGCCAACACGCTGTGGTCCACCATTCTTTCCGGTGTGAATTTCTGTCTGCATTCCGCCGGCTGGCTGGAGGGCGGCCTGGCTTCCGGCTATGAAAAGTTGATCATGGACCATGACCAGCTAACCATGTTCCAGAAATTCGCCGAGGGTGTGGATTTCTCCGAAAATGGCCAGGCGATGGATGCCATCCGCGAAGTGGGCCCCGGCTCACATTATCTGGGCAGCGCGCATACGCAGGCAAATTTTGAGAGTGCCTTCTGGCGCTCTGGCCTTGCCGACAACAATTCATTCGAGCAATGGCGCGATGATGGCGAGAAGGACATTGTGGTGCGCGCCAATGCCAAGTGGAAGCAGATGCTGCGTGACTACGTGGCCCCGCCGCTTGACGAAGGCATTGATGAGGCGCTGCTGGCTTTCATCGCCAAGCGCAAGAGTGAATTGCCGGAAAGCATGAGCTAAGTCGGTTCCATCTCGCCTGCCAATAGCTGTTTCTTTTCGGCTTCCGGCTTCTGGTCGGTGAGTGCGAATACCGCGATGCCCGCAATCACCATGGCAGAGCCGATGGCATCATAGATGGTGAATTGCTCGCCCAGAATCCACACCGCAAGGGAGATGGTAATGATCGGCGAGATCGAAGCAATCATGGATGAGGATTGCGCCGACACGCGGGACAAGCCCGCATTGACCAGAAAACTGGGCAGCACTGTGGCAAAGAATCCGCAGCCCGCCGCCAGCCAGTAGAAACGGTGCGTGGCCGAAAAATCAAAACCGCGGGTGGTGATGATATAGTGCAGGATGCAGGCCACGGCAGAACTGGTGAGCGCCACGCCGGTGAACAGCAGGCTGCCCATTACGCCGATAAAGCGCTTGGCAAAGAGCTGATAGAGGGCAAAGGTGAAAGCGCAGCCGAGAACCAGCGCCGTGCCAATGATCGTGTTGTGGCCACCTTCGGGCAGTGCCTTGACGAAAACCACCAGAAGCCCCGCATAAGTGATTGCGGCACCAAGGCTTCCCATCCGGGTGATACGGCCCTTGAAGAACAGCCAGCCCAGAACCATGACCATAACCGGATAGGTGAAGAGCACAAGCCGCTCCAACTGCGCGGTGATGTAAACCAGGCCTTCAAAATCCAGCAGGGCTGAAAGATAATAACCCAGGAAGCCAACGGCAATGGCACCAAGCCAGACCGAAGCCAGCGGCAAGGGCACGCCTTCGCGGCGTTGTTTCAAAACCACATAAATGGCGACGGCGAGGAAAAAGGGCAGCGCTGTTACCATGCGCAGCGCCAGCATCAATGCTGCATCCACCTTGTCCATATAGGCGAGCTTGATGAAGATGGCTTTGGTTGAAAACAGGGCGGCACCTGCCGCCGCATAGAAATAGCCGAGAAGTGTTTGCCGGTTCATGGAGGCCTGTTCATACGCGGGCATGAATGATTTGTCGCCATCCCCTTGCCCGCGCTTGGCGCATAGGTCATCTTCGCGCCATGCGTGATCTTGTTTTCAAGCCGGCCCTGGAACTGGGGCGATTAATAAAAGCCCGAAAGGTTTCGGCCAAGGAATTGCTGCGGGCCTGCCTGGATCAATATGCCAAGCACAATGCGGCAGTGAATGCCGTGGTGGTGACGGATCTTGACCGCGCCTTCAAGGCGGCCGAGGCGGCTGACCGACGGTTGAGGCGCGGGGGCGGGCTCTCACTCATTGACGGCGTGCCCATGACAGCCAAGGAGAGTTTCAACTGGTCAGGCACGCCCACCACCTTTGGTGACCCCGCGCTGGCCAACAATATTGCGAAAGACGATGCCGATGCCATTGCGCGCCTTTGCGCGGCGGGAGCAGTGCTTTACGGCAAAACCAACGTGCCGCTGGATTTGTCGGACTGGCAGAGCTTCAACGCCATTTATGGCACCACCAATAATCCTTGGGATTTGACACGCATACCCGGCGGCTCATCCGGCGGAGCGGCCGCAGCACTGGCCACGGGCATGAGTGCCATCGAAATCGGCTCAGACATTGGCGCATCGATTCGCAACCCGGCGCATTATTGCGGCGTGTTCGGCCACAAGCCCACTTACGGTCTTGTCTCGTATCGCGGCCATGC
>JAYTIG010000155.1:0-2044 GCA_043731995.1 Hyphomicrobiales bacterium | reverse complement strand
CCCAATATGGCCTGCAAGATGGCCACATCATCGATATCAATACGCGGAAATCGCCAGTTGTTGGTTCGGAGTTTTCGCTGCTGGCCGAGTTGTTCAAGGGTGCAGGCAGCCCTTCAGCCGGCTCCACGTTCCAGAGACGCTTCTGACACCTGCTCTCAATATCTCATACGCAACGCCTCAACCAAGACGGCAAAAGCTGGCGATTGTTGCCTGCGGCTGGAACGCAGGTTACACGCCAAGCGAATCCGCATGACCGTGAAGTCTAACGTTGTAACAAGTGATCGCTATCCATCTGGGTTTAAAAAGCTGAGCGGAAGATGAAAAAAAGGCCGGAGCTTGCGCCCCGGCCTTTCCAGACAACGAAGTGTTCTTAATGCCCAGCCAGAACCGCCAGCAGCAACAGCGCCATGATGTTGGTGATCTTGATCATCGGATTCACTGCGGGGCCGGCGGTGTCCTTGTAGGGGTCGCCTACGGTGTCACCGGTAACCGATGCCTTGTGGGCATCACTGCCCTTCATGTGCTTCACGCCCTTTGAATCCACGAAGCCATCTTCGAATGACTTCTTGGCATTGTCCCAGGCGCCACCGCCTGCCGTCATGGAGATGGCAACGAACAGGCCTGTCACGATCACGCCCATCAACATTGCACCAACAGCTGAGAAGGCTTGCGCCTTGCCGGCAATCCAGTTGATGACCACGAAGACCACAATCGGTGACAACACCGGAAGCAGCGATGGCACGATCATTTCCTTGATCGCGGCACGCGTCAGCAAGTCCACCGCGCGGGCATAGTCAGGCTTGGATGTGCCTTTCATGATGCCGGGGTTTTCCTTGAACTGCCTGCGCACTTCCACCACCACGGCTTGCGCCGCGCGGCCAACGGCTGTCATCGACATGCCGCCGAAGAGATAAGGCAGCAAGCCGCCGAACAACAGGCCAACGACGACGTAAGGCGAAGACAAATCGAAAGTCACATTCACGTTTTCGAAGAAAGAGCCCGGCGTCGCATGCGCAGCGAAGAACTTCAAATCTTGCGTATAGGCGGCGAACAGAACGAGAGCGCCCAAGCCAGCTGAACCAATGGCATAGCCCTTGGTGACGGCCTTGGTGGTGTTGCCCACGGCGTCCAGCGCGTCGGTGTTGTGACGCACTTCCTTGGGCAGGCCCGCCATTTCGGCAATGCCGCCGGCGTTGTCGGTGACAGGGCCAAAGGCGTCAAGCGCCACGATCATGCCAGCAAGCGCCAACATGGTTGTCACAGCCACAGCCACGCCGAACAGATTGGCAAGGTTGTAGGTAACCAAAATGCCGCCAATGATGATGAGTGCGGGAATGGCGGTGGCTTCCATCGAAACAGCAAGGCCCTGGATCACATTGGTGCCATGGCCGGTGATTGATGCTTCGGCGATGGAGTTCACCGGGCGCTTGCCGGTGGCGGTGTAATATTCTGTCACCCACACAATGAGACCGGTGATGATCAGGCCAACAATGCCGCATTCAAACAGGTTCACTGGGGTGAAGCCGCCGAGATCAACGTGCATGTCGCCAAACACATAAGCCATCACGGGATAAAGTGCCGCCAGTGAAAGAACACCGGTGGCGATCACGCCCTTATACAAGGCGCCCATGATGTTGTTGGATGCGCCGAGCTTTACAAAGAAGGTGCCGATGATCGAGGTGATCACACAAGCGCCGCCAATGGCGAGTGGCAAAACCATGCCAGCCAGCTTCATGGCATCGGGCAGCACGATGGCGGCCAGAACCATGGTGGCCACCGTTGTCACAACATAGGTTTCAAACAAGTCAGCAGCCATGCCGGCGCAATCGCCAACATTGTCGCCCACGTTATCGGCAATGGTGGCCGGGTTGCGTGGATCATCTTCCGGGATGCCTGCTTCAACCTTGCCCACCATGTCGCCGCCCACGTCTGCACCCTTGGTGAAGATGCCGCCACCGAGACGCGCGAAGATAGAGATCAATGAAGCGCCGAATGAAGTGGCAACCAGTGCATCAATCACTTCGCGCGAGGTTGGCTCCAAATG
>JAYTIG010000154.1:0-5538 GCA_043731995.1 Hyphomicrobiales bacterium | reverse complement strand
ACGCATGAGGGCCGAGCCTGAAAGTCCGCCCGTCACCTGCCGTGCGGGGCAACCCATGTTGATGTCTATGATGTCGGCCCCCAGATCTTGTGCAACCCTGGTGCCTTCGGCCATCCAACGCGCCTCGCGGCCCGCCAATTGGATCACAAAGGGTGAAAGTTGCCGGGCACCTTTCGCCCGGCGCACCATGTCGCGCCGCTGTCGAACCAGCTCTTCTGATGCCACCATCTCGGAAACCACCAAACCCGCGCCCGCTTCATGGGCAGCCGTGCGAAAGGCCTCGTCAGTCACGCCAGACATCGGCGCTAGGAATACCCGGTTCCGGGTCTTATGCTTTCCGATCTCAATGCCCATAATTTAATCGCAAGAATTCAGAGGTCAATATTTGGGCAGATTAGGGGCTGTTGTGGCGGCGTCAAGAGCTATTTTTGCAATGCAACAAAACTGGCCGTGGAACTTCCATGGCAAGTTTAATTCTTCTGCGCGATGCTCTAAGTCGGTTGCATGAAGATTGCAGCAATCATTGTGGCGGCAGGAAGCGGGTCTCGTGCCGGCGGCGAGCAGCCGAAACAATATCAAAAAATCGGTGGTGAGGCGATTCTGCGTCGGACTTTGCGCATTTTCGCAAATCACCCCGATATTACGGTGGTCCAAACCGTGATCGGTGCGAACCAGCTCGCAGCATTTAAGGAGGCGGCTCAGGGGCTCAAAGTCGCCACGCCCGTCGTAGGGGGCAACACGCGCCAAGAGTCCTGCCGCATCGGCATCGAAGCCTGTGAACCATCAAAACCAGACATCGTTCTCATCCACGATGCTGCACGACCCTTTGTTTCAAATGAGTCTATCTCAGCTATCATCGCAGCTTTGCAGCAAGCCGATGGTGCCATTCCCGCACTGCCCGTGGCCGATACGATCAAACAGGCCAATGATGGGATCGTTGAAATGACCCTCGATCGATCGACACTCTACAACGTGCAAACCCCGCAAGGCTTTCACTTCCACGCCATCCGCGAGGCACATGCCAAGGCGGCTTCCCTGGGCAGGACAGACTTCACCGATGATGCCGCCGTGGCGGAAGCCGCAGGCCTCAAGGTTAAACTTGTGCCCGGAGATCCACGCAATCGCAAGCTCACAACCACACAGGACATAGCCATGGCGGATGCTGAACTGAAAGCTCAACCGGCGCGTGCAATAGACATACGCGTGGGCCAGGGCATTGACTTCCACCGTTTTGAGACTGGCGCATCGCTCTGGCTCTGCGGGGTTGAAATCCCTCACAGCCACAAACTGGCGGGCCATTCCGATGCCGATGTGGCCCTTCATGCAGTGACGGACGCCATATTAGGCGCGATTGGTGAAGGCGATATTGGTACCCACTTCCCCCCCACTGACCCCCAGTGGAAAGGCGCGCGCTCTTCGATTTTTCTGGCCAAGGCGCGCGATCTTTTAGAGGCGATGGGCGGCACCATTGCCAATGTTGACATCACCATTCTTGCAGAGGCCCCGAGGATCGCGCCTCATATTGCAACGATGAAAGCAGAGCTTGCCCGCCAGTTGGGAATTGTTGAAAGCCGAATCGCAATCAAGGCAACAACTACAGAAATGATGGGTGCCATCGGCCGCAGGGAAGGCATGGCTGCGATGGCAACTGCAACGATAAGACTTCCGCTATGACACCCATGCAGCTTGTGGCCAGCGCGCTCGCCAAAAAGGCCGTGATCGCCACCGCCGAAAGCTGCACGGGCGGCTTGGTGGCGGCAGCCATCACCGATATTTCCGGATCGTCCGCCGTTTTTGACCGGGGATTTGTCACCTATTCGAACGCTGCCAAAACCCAGATGCTAGGTGTGCCATCCAACTTGCTGGAAATTCACGGCGCAGTAAGTGAGGAAGTGGCCCGCGCCATGGCCCAGGGTGCACTGGCCCATTCAAGCGCGACTCTGGCAGTATCAATCACCGGCATTGCAGGCCCAAGCGGGGGTAATGCAACAAAACCGGTTGGCCTTGTGCATTTTGTCTGCGCCACCAAAGCAGGTCAACAATGGCACGAGAGGATGATTTTTGAGGGAGACCGCGCCGCCATCCGCGCAGCAGCGCGCGATCATGCCCTTCAGATGTTGGGCAAAGTGCTGTTGGGATAAAGCTGGCGGCCACGCTGCTCAAAAGCCTCCAGCACACGCTTTACCGCGTAGTCCATCATATGGCCCGCAGCCATCTGCATCAGCTTGCTCTTGAATTGATAGTTAATGTCGATGGCCACGGTGGAACGCGCGCCATCGATTGAGGTGATTGACCACACGGCCCGCAGTTCTTTCATTGGGCCATCTTGCGATGTGGCGACAACGGAGTGCACAGAAGAATCCACCACCACCTGGCTAGTGAAACTTTCATGCAGGCCCAGTTTTGCAACTGCGACCATGAGTTCTGCAGCAAACCGCTTCACTGGCCCCTGCTCCTCCACTTTGCCGCGAATGGTGGAACGTGAAACCAATGGCAGGAAATCTTTGTAGGAGGCCACATCCGCCGCGATGGCAAAGGCCTGCACTGCGGTGAGCGGAACCGCCCGCTTAAGAGAAACCTTGGACATCAGGCAGAAAGCCTGGCCGCGCGCAGCCGCGCGAAATCATCCCCGGCGTGGTGTGAAGAACGCGTGAGCGGCGAGGACGACACCATGTGGAAACCTTTGGAATAAGCAGTGGTTTCATAAGCCTTGAACTCGTCCGGCGTCACGAAACGGTCAATTGCAGCGTGCCTGCGCGTAGGCTGGAGATATTGGCCAATGGTGATGAAGTCGATATTCGCAGACCGCATATCATCCATCACTTGCATCACTTGTTCGCGCGTTTCACCCAAGCCCACCATGATGCCGGATTTGGTGAACATATTTTTGTCCAGTTCCTTCACACGCTGAAGCAGTCGCAATGAATGAAAATAACGCGCGCCAGGGCGGATCCTGAGATAGAGTGCAGGCACAGTTTCGAGATTGTGATTGAACACATCTGGTTGTGCTTCCACCACCCGGTCCAGCACGCCATCTTTCTTCAGGAAATCTGGTGTGAGAATTTCAATCGTGGTGCTGGGTGAAGCGCGGCGAATGGCCTTGATGGTGCGCACGAAATGATCTGCACCGCCATCATCCAGATCATCACGGTCAACACTAGTGATCACCGAATGAGAAAGCCCCATGCGCGCCACGGCATCTGCCACACGCTCCGGCTCGCCGCGGTCAAGCGCCTCTGGCATTCCCGTCTTCACATTGCAAAAGGCACAAGCGCGCGTGCAGGTATCGCCCATGATCATGAAGGTGGCATGCTTCTTCGACCAGCATTCGCCGATATTGGGGCAGCCCGCCTCTTCACAAACCGTCACCAGTTTGTTGTCGCGCACGATTTTCTGCGTCTCAGCATAAACCGCAGACCCCGGTGCCTTCACACGAATCCAATCGGGCTTGCGCAACAGCGGCGTTTCCGGCCGGTTTGCCTTTTCAGGGTGCCGCGGCCGGAGTGCCTTCACGTTATCGATGACTGTTGTCATCAATCGTTAGCGGCTGGCAATCATGCGATAGAGCCAGATCAACACGCACGCACCAACGATGGCTGTGATGATTGTGCCGACGATGCCACCAAGACCAACGCCGACGAGTCCGAGCAGGAAATTGCCTACCACTGCGCCAACAATTCCGAGAATGATGCTCAGCACCAGGCCCGTATTGAAGTTCATCAGCTTCTCGGCAACCACACCCGAAATACCGCCAAGGATGATTGACATAAGTATGCCATACCCATTCATTGCTTCACACTCCTGTTAGTGGACATTGTCATTCTTGATCAATGCGGCTGGCGCCACCCGTCCAGCCGGTTGATCATATTCTCTTACCACGTTTCAACGGCCACGCAGCAGGCGAAGCAGAAACAGCAAGACAATGGCACCAGCGGCGGAAACAATGAGATTGCCGAAGAACCAGCCATGGAACACCTCCGTCAGGTGCAGATCAAGCTTGTCCGCCACAAAAAAACCGATCCACGAACCAACAAGGCCAATGATCAGGTTCCAGATCAGTCCGCCACGGCCCCCCATGACCGTGTGCGCCAACCAACCGGCCACGATGCCGATCAGAACCGTGCCCCAAAAGCCCACATTTCCCAATTCCATTGCAGCCAACATTCCTGTCTCCATCAATGCAAAATGCGCGCGATGATCATCACGATCACAGCGCCAATAGTGGCGGTGGCAATATCGCGGCCCACTTCATTGTGGATGCCGAGATTGATGCCAAGCCTATTCAACACAAAAGAACCCACAAAAGAACCAAGCACGCCGCTGATCAAATATTGCACTAGGCCATATCCACCCACTATCCATGATGCCAGCCAGCCCGCAACAATGCCCAGCACGATGGCAATTACGATATTCTTGTTATCCAACGCTGCACTCCTTTTTGCGTGGCAAATATGGCCCCGACCGAGGGCCACTTCAAGATCACATGTGAATGACCCGGCCATAGGCATCCAGTACGCTTTCATGCATCATTTCTGAGAGTGTGGGATGCGGGAACACGGTGTGCATCAGCTCTTCTTCCGTGGTCTCCAACCCCATGGCCACAACAAAACCCTGGATGAGTTCAGTCACTTCCGCGCCGACCATATGGGCACCCAGCAGGCGGCCCGTTTTGGCGTCGAAAATGGTTTTGACGAGGCCCTGATCCTCACCCAGCGCGATTGCCTTGCCATTGGCGAGGAAGGGGAAGCGCCCGATTTTGAGTTCATAACCTGCAGCCTTGGCGTTGGCTTCGGTGAGACCCACCGAGGCCACCTGCGGGTGGCAATAGGTGCAGCCGGGGATTTGCTCTTTCTTCATTGGATGGGCATCAAGCCCCTTGATCTTTTCGATGCAGATCACGCCCTCATGCTCGGCCTTGTGCGCCAACATCGGCGGGCCCGCTACGTCGCCGATGGCATAGAGCCCGGCCACATTGGTGCGGCCAAAACCGTCCGTCACTACACAGCCCTTGTCGGTGTTCACACCCACAGCCTCAAGGCCAAGGCCTTCAATATTGCCCACAACACCAGTGGCGGCGATCACGCGGTCAACCGTGATGGTTTCGGATTTGCCGTCAGCTTCGATTGTGGCTTTCACCGAATCCGCGCCTTTCTCCAATTTTGAGACTTTGGCTGAAATACGGAACTTAATGCCCTGTTTTTCCAGCTGCTTTTGCGCGATCTTGCTGATGTCGGTGTCTTCCACCGGCATGATCTGGTCCATGATCTCAACCACCGTCACATCCACGCCCATGGCGTTGTAGAATGAGGCGAATTCAATGCCAATGGCGCCAGAGCCGATAACCAGCAGGGACTTCGGCATCTCCTTGGGCACCATGGCCTCGAAATAACTCCACACCAGCTTGCCATCATGTTCCAGCCCTGGCAGCGCGCGCGGCCGTGCGCCGGTTGCAATAATGATGTGCTTCGCCGTGTAAGTCCCTGCCCCCAGTGTGCCCTTGGGCGGCGGGTTCTGCGGCAGCATCACCGGCTTGGTGGA
>JAYTIG010000153.1:0-5543 GCA_043731995.1 Hyphomicrobiales bacterium | reverse complement strand
CCCATCATGTCCAAGGCTTGATTTAATTGCGGCGAAACTTGGGTATTTCGGGTCTTGCGAAAATACTCTTGGCCGCTCATGTTACGGGTTGATGACAGTTGGAGCGCCATGAGCAGCGACAGCCCGGAAATTTTGCCTTTTCCGCAGAAAACGCAAGAGCTGGTGGCTTTTGACCGGAGGGAACTGGGGCTGATTCTCACCCTTTACGGGCGCCATGTGGCGCAAGGTGAATGGCGCGATTATGCGATGGATTTCGGCAAGGAAGCCGCGCGCTTTGACATCCACCGCCGTGCCTCAGAACAGCCGCTCTATTCCATCGTGAAAACCCCCGGTTTGGTAGCCAGGGGCGGGCTCTATTCCGTGGTGGCGCCTGGCGGCCTCATCATGCGGCGCGGCAATGTCCTGGAGCAGGTGCTGCGCGTTCTGGACAGGAAGCCAAAATTCGAGACCGTCTGAAAGGAACAACGCCGCCGGCTTTTGTCCGGCGGCGCTGGGATTCTCGGTATCAACTGCGATTAGCGACGGTCGCCGAAGATGCGCAGGAAGCTCACAAACAGGTTGATGAAGTCGAGATAGAGGCGCAGCGCACCAAAAATCGCCTTATGGCCCATGGTCAACTGGCTGTCGCCTTCATAGTAGGTGGCCTTGATGGCCTGCGTGTCATAGGCGGTGAAGCCCGTGAACAGCAAGATGCCGAGCACTGAAAGGGCGAGTTGCATAGGTGTGCTGCCGATGAAGATGTTGACGACTGAGGCAATGATCAGGCCGATCAAGCCCATGAACAGGAATGAGCCAAAACCAGTGAGATCTTTCTTTGTTACATAGCCATAAAGGCTGGTGGCCGCGAAAGTGGCGGCCGTGATCAGGAACACGCGCGTGATGCTGCCGCCGGTGTAAACCAGGCCCAGCATCGAGAAGGTGAGGCCGTTCAGCGCGGCATAGGCCCAGAAAACAAGTTGGGCAGTGGCCAGGCTCATGCGATTAATTGCAAAAGACATGGTGACCACCAAGCCCAGCGTGGCCAGCATCAGCACGATCATCAATGGGCCATGAAACAGGGTTTGGCCAAAGCCGTTAAGGTTGCTAGCGACCGGGGGCTGGCTGGCGTCGATGAGGGCCATGTTGAATGCGCCGTAAGCCACCGCACCGGTGAGGCCAAGGCCAACAGCCATATAGTTGTAAACCCGCTGCATATAGGAGCGCAGGCCCAAATCCATCGCCGCACCACTGCGGGCGCCGCTTTGGGGGAAACCACGATAGTCAGACATTTCAAACTCCTGTGACTGGTTTGCAGTTGAATATGGGGAGAGGGTGGGTCAGCGTCAAGGGCGGTTGGCCGCAAAGCCTTCCATCGCCTTGGCGAGGTTAATGTCCAAATCGGTTACACCGCCTGCGGAATGGGTGGTGAGGGTCACATCCACCCGGTTATAAACGTTGAACCACTCCGGGTGATGGTCCATTTTTTCAGCAGTGAGAGCCACTTTTGCCATGAATCCAAAGGCTTCGGTGAAGGTCTTGAATTTGAAGGATTTGGCAATGGCGCTGCGGCCTTCGAGCTTGTGCCAGCCGGGTAGCGACTTCAGCTCTTGATCAAGGTCCATCATGCATAGGCGTGGCGCGCCGCGCCGTAAGATTCCTCCACCGCATAGGGCCCGCCGCCGCGCGACGGCTTGGAAGAAAAGAGAACGAAACGCTCAATCGTGAAGGGCCGCGAACGGTAGAGCGCGTGGCTTTCAATGAAGACGCGCAGGGCCTGGGGGTCTGGGTCGCGCAGCCGGGCGAGGGTCACATGGGGGATATATTTGCGGCCCTCCGGGGCGAGGCCATGCGATTGGCAAATGCGTTCCTGCGCAGCTTGCAAGCGGCTCAGTTCGGCATTTTCCTCTACCCGGGCAATGATGGCATGAGGCTTGTTGCCGCCGAAGACATCAATGCCTTTCAGTGAAATTGAGAAGGGGCGAATATCAGCATCATCCAGCGCAACCGCCACGTCGCGGCCCATATCGTGGTCGATGTCACCGATGAAGCGCAGCGTAATGTGAAAGCTCTCGCGGTCAATCCAGCGCGCACCCATCACGCCACCTTGCATGAAATTAAGATCGAGCCCGATGTCGGAAGGAAGCTCAAGGCCAGTGAACAAGCGCATCATGATGGAAGCCCTCCCGTCCTGTCGGCGCCGCCTGCGCGCAGCGCCCCCGAATCACGAATTTATATCAATCGCAGTTTATGGCAACTTGCTAACAAACTGTTCGACCAGTGGCAGCAGTTTGGGCACGATCAATGCAATGCCCATGTCATTGGGGTGCATGCCATCCTGTTGGTTCAGTTCGGGTTGGGCCGCCACACCATCGAGGTAAAAAGGGTAAAGCAACGCGCCATAGTCAGCGGCCAGTTTTGGATAGATTGCATCAAATTTCTTGCGGTAATCCTCACCCAGATTGGGTGGTGCTCTCATGCCGAGAATCAGGACGGGCAGGTTTTTGGCCTTGGCCTTGTCCATCACCTGGCGCAAGGCCTGATCTGTCTGTTCAGGCGGCAGGCCGCGCAAGGCATCATTGGCGCCAAGTTCCAGAATGATGGCCTTCACCTCTGGCGTCAGAGCCCAATCCAACCGGGCCGCACCTTGGGCCGCAGTGTCGCCTGAAATGCCGCCATTGATGATTTTCACATCCTTGCCATCTTTCTGCAGGGTGGCCTGAAGCACATCCGGCATGGCATGACCGGCCTCCAGCCCATAGCCAGCGCTGAGGCTGTCACCCAAGGCGAGGATCGTGATGGTGGCGGAAGCTGGCAGGGCCAAAAGCACCAGCCCCAAAAGAAATGTGAAAATCAGGCGCATTGTTTCTATATCTGGCTTCCCACCATTGGATGCAAGAGCATGATCCCGGCACTAAAACTCGAAAATGTCTTTCTCACCCTCAATTCCCAGGCCGGGCCTGTTGAAATTCTAAAAGGTGTTTCATTTGATGCCAAGGCCGGAGAGGCCATCGGCATCATCGGGCCCTCCGGTTCCGGCAAGACATCACTGCTCATGGTGGCCTCTGGCCTTGAAGCGGCCACGCGGGGGAATGTGGAGGCCGCTGGTCTCAAGCTTTCGGGCAAGTCTGAATCTGCGCTGGCGCAATTCCGCCGTGACAATATTGGCATCATTTTTCAATCCTTCCATTTGATCCCAACCATGACAGCACTGGAAAATGTGGCCGTGCCGATGGAGTTCAAAGGGACGAAAGATGCGTTCATCCGTGCCGAACAGGGTTTGAAGCGCGTGGGGCTTGGCCACCGCCTGACGCATTATCCCAGCCAGCTTTCCGGCGGTGAGCAGCAGCGCGTGGCCATTGCACGGGCCGTGGCCACGGGTGCCAAAATCCTTCTGGCCGATGAGCCCACGGGCAACCTTGATCAAGAGACAGGTGCGGCCATCATCAATCTCCTGTTTGAATTGAAGGAGAAAGATGGTGCAACGCTGCTTCTCGTCACGCATGATCGTAATCTTGCCAAGCGCTGCGGCCGCATTTTGGAAGTGCGCGACGGATTGGTGAAAGAGGGCCGCGCCTGATGCTGTGGCTGAAGCTGGCGCTCCGCAACTTGCGCTCTGGCCTGCAGGGGTTTTGGATCTTACTGTCCTGCCTCACCCTTGGCGTTGCCGCGATTGCAATCATCGGCTCATTGGCTTCCTCCATCAGCCGTGGGCTGGCGGAACAGGGGCAGCTTCTTCTCGGCGGTGATGTGGAGTTTGCGCTGGTGCAGCGCGAGGCCAGTGCTGATGAAATGGCCTGGATGAGATCGAAAGGTGACGTGAGCCACGTGGCCAGCCTGCGAGCCATGGCACAGAGCGGCGGTGCCTCAACGCTGGTGGAACTCAAGGCCGTGGATGAGGCTTATCCGCTTTTTGGCAAATTGGATGTGGAGCGTGACAAGAAGCTGCTCTTCCTTTCTGCTGACAACCGAGAAGGTTTGGCGGTTGAGCCTTTGCTACTGTCGCGGCTACATTTGAAGCTGGGAGACAGTTTGAAACTTGGCGGGGCCGAGTTTGCCATCCGCGCTGTGATCAACACCGAACCGGACAGGATTGCCAATGGCATTGCCTTTGGGCCACGTGTACTTTTCACCCATGGCGATCTGGCAGCGACTGGCTTGGTGCAGCCGGGCAGCCTGGTGAACCATGCCTACCGCATCCGCCTGCCTGGCAATGCCGATTTGGCATCAGGCAAAGCGGTGATGGACGAAGCCAAGGCGAAATTTCCGCAAGCCGGCTGGCGCATGCGCGGCACCGACAAGGCAGCACAAGGCGCTGATGAGTTTGTGGGGCGGCTATCCACTTTCATGACGCTGGTTTCGATTTCAGCACTGGTAATCGGCGGGGCGGGCATTGCCAATGCGGTTTCTGCTTTCATTAATCGCAGGCGCGAGACAATTGCGATCTTGAAATGCCTTGGCGCTCAAAATCGTGACGTGGTGGCAATATCACTCATTGAGATATTGATTGTCAGCCTTGTGGGCATCCTGCTGGCGCTGATGCTGGGGGCGGCAACGCCTTATGTAGTGAAATATTTCTTCGGTTCCTTGATCCCTTTGCCACTTTCCATGCGGTTTGATTTTTGGCCGCTGCTGTTTGCGGCGGGGCTGGGGCTGCTGATCACGGTGGCCTTTTCACTTTGGCCTTTGGCGCGGATTGCGGCCATCAAGGGTGCTGCGCTATTTCGTGTCCAAGGATTTGAAGAGGTGAAATGGCCGCCTGTGGTTTACGTGCTGGCCAGCCTTGCACTGCTTGCCGTTGCCTCGCTCATTACCATTTTTTCTTTCGATGAAAGACGTGTCACCGCTTCTTTTATTGGCGGGTTGGCGGCCAGTTTCATTGTGCTGTCGCTTCTCTCTTCCGGCATTGTGAAACTTGCCAGCCTGGCACCACGGCCTTCATCGCTCCTGTTGCGGCAGGCGGTGGCCAGCTTGCATCGGCCGGGTTCTGCCAGCCGTTCTGTCATCATGGCCTTGGGGCTGGGGCTTTCGCTGTTTGTAACGCTGGCGCTGACCGACCAAACCATCAGCCGTGAATTGCAATCCAACCTGCCTGAGAAGGCACCTGCTTTTTTCTTTATCGACGTGCAGGGCAGTGAATTTGAGCGTTTCAATGGCGTGCTCTCGGGGCAGGCCGGCATTACGGATATTGTGCATACACCCATGCTGCGTGGGCGGATCGCCAAGATTGGTGATTTGCCGGCCGAAAAGTTCAATGCCAAACCGGATGGTGCCTGGGCCTTGCGTGGTGATCGTGGCCTTACCTTTGCGGATGATGTGCCCAAAGGCTCCACGGTTGTTTCCGGACAGTGGTGGGCGCGCGATTATTCCGGGCCGCCGCTGGTTTCGATGACGGATGACATTGCCGCGGCCCTTGATCTCAAGGTTGGCGACAAGATCACCGTCAATGTTCTGGGGCGCGATGTGGAGGCAACGCTAGCCTCCACGCGCAAAGTAAATTGGAAAACGCTGGGCATCAATTTCGTGCTGGTGTTCAACCGCGCGGCGCTGGAGGGTGCCCCGCATTC
>JAYTIG010000152.1:0-2048 GCA_043731995.1 Hyphomicrobiales bacterium | reverse complement strand
TCACGACAAAGGGCCCCCACTCAATCAGGTTGGGCGAAATCGGCGGAAAAGGAATGGCGGCCAGCATTGCCGTTCCTTGCCCTGTTTGGCCCCTGCTTCGCAAGAGCGGCGGATGCTCGCATCCGCTCGCCCGCAAGCTCTAGCAATTTGCTTGGTCGCATCTTTTCGCTCACAAGTGACTTCACTTGTTCGCTCGATGCTCTGGCACTTGAAAGCGGGCGGCGGTGGGACTACCTAACGCCTAGATACGGAGTTTGCCGCCATGCCTGCCACCAATTCCCGCTTTTTTGACGAACTCGCCAAATTGATGACAGGCGCTGCCGGTGCTGCGCAAAACGTCCGCAAGGAAGTGGACACCTTGGTGCAAACCCAAGTGGAGCGCGTGCTCAACAACTTGAATGTTGTGAAGCGTGAAGAATTTGATGTCGTTAAGGACATGGCTGAAAGGGCCCGCAGCGAGAACGTCAAGCTCGAAGCCCGCATCGCCGAACTTGAGAAGAAACTGACACAAAGCTGAGTATCACATTGATTCGCCCACATGAAATTCTCATGTGGAGGAATCACTCCCAGCATTGAAGCGGCGTTAACCCTTCGCCACATTGCACTCACGGCACCGTTCGATTCGACAGCCGGGAGAGAATATGGCCGCTACTGCTTCGGAACACCGTTTTCACAAAAACCCGCTCGATCGGGTGGAGCGACTTGCCGAGGCGCGTGAGTGGCATTTGGACCGCACCAATGATCATGAGGTCGTCATGTTGGTCGGTGGCGGCTGGGCTGATTTGAGCCTTTCCCTTACCTGGCGTGATGACATGGAAAGCCTGCATTGCGCCGTGACGCCGGATTTGAAAGTGCCAGAAAAGCGCCGCGAGGAAGTGACGCGGCTTCTGTCCCTCGTCAATGCCCAGTTGCTGTTGGGCCATTTTGATCTCTGGGCCGATGGCTCGGTGCTTTACCGCAATGCCCTGTTGCTCACCGGCAAGGCAGAGGCCAATGACGCCCAGTGTGAAAGCCTGATCCATCTGGGCCTCGCCGCTGTGCAGACTTATTATCCCGCCTTTCAATTTGTGATCTGGGCAGGCCATAGTGCGCAAGAGGCGCTGGATAGCGCGCTGCTTGAGACCATGGGCGAAGCATGAGCCAATCTGTTAAAATGGGTGAGGCATGAGCATTCCCTTAAAAGGCACACTGGTTCTGGCCGGCTGCGGCAAAATGGGCGGGGCCATGCTGGAAGGTTGGCTGAAGGCCGGTGTTTCCGCTTCTCAAATTGTCGCGCTCGACCCGAAGCCACCCGCCGAAATGGTGGAGCTGCTCAGGCGTCACAATATCCGCCATAATCCACCAGTGGCAGAAATCCACAATGCTGAAGCGCTGATCATCGCCGTAAAGCCGCAAGTGATGGGCGATGTTTTGCCCGGCCTTGCACCACTGCAAAAATCAAAACCCATTATTCTCTCCATTGCCGCTGGCAAAGCCATTGCAAGCTTTGAAGCTGCCTTCGGCAAGGACGCCAGCATCATCCGCGCCATGCCCAACACGCCCGCCGCCATCGGCCGCGGCATCACTGCACTGGTGGGCAATGCCAATGTTTCAGCTTCGCAGATGGCGCTGGCAGAAGCCCTGCTCTCTTCCACCGGCGAGGTGGTGAGGGTGAGCAACGAAGAGCAGATTGATTTCGTCACCGCCGTTTCAGGCTCCGGCCCGGCCTATGTTTTCCTGCTGGCCGAAACGCTGGCGGCGGCTGGTGAAAAGCTGGGCCTGCCTGCTGATCTCGCCATGCGCCTGGCCCGCGCCACAGTTTCCGGCTCTGGCGAGCTGCTGCATCAATCGGCAGAACCAGCGGCCACTTTGCGCCAGAACGTCACTTCTCCGGGTGGCACTACTTATGCCGCCTTGCATATCTTAATGGCCGAGGATGGCATGAAGCCGCTGATGGAAAAGGCCGTGGCCGCCGCTGCCAAGCGCGCCAAGGAACTGGCCGGTAACTGAGGCTAAAGCAGAGTTTTTGAAAATCATCCACGCCTCGTCATGCCAGCGAAGACTGGCAT
>JAYTIG010000151.1:0-2048 GCA_043731995.1 Hyphomicrobiales bacterium | reverse complement strand
AATGTGGGAGCTACCGCGGCGCACTGGATTGCGTCCAAGGAATTGGCCGATGTGGTGTTGATTGACATCGTCGAGGGCGTGCCCCAGGGCAAAGGTCTGGACCTGCTCGAGGCCATGCCTATCGAGAAAAAGGATTCGTTTGTGCTGGGCACACAGGATTACAAGGACACCGCGAATTCTGACATTGTGGTGATCACCGCCGGTGTGCCGCGCAAGCCGGGCATGAGTCGCGATGATCTTGTGGGCATCAATTTGAAAGTGATGAAGTCTGTCGGTGAGGGCCTCAAGGCCCACGCGCCCAATGCTTTCGTCATTTGCATCACCAACCCGCTCGATGTGATGGTTTGGGCCTTGCAGAAATATTCGGGCCTGCCCACCAACAAGCTGATCGGCATGGCGGGTGTTTTGGACTCCGCGCGCTTTCAGCATTTCCTTGCGGAAGAGTTCAAGGTTTCGGTGAAAGATGTGAATGCCTTTGTGATGGGCGGACACGGCGACACCATGGTGCCAATCACGCGCTATTCAACCGTGGCTGGCATTCCCGTTCCTGATCTCATCAAGATGGGATGGAGCACGCAGGAGCGCATCAACAAGATCGTACAGCGCACGCGTGATGGCGGTGCTGAAATCGTCAACCTGCTCAAGACCGGCTCGGCCTATTATGCGCCAGCCTCTTCGGCCATCGCGATGGCGGAGAGCTATCTCAAGGATTATCGCCGTGTGCTGCCATGCGCTGCTTATCTTGATGGCCAATATGGCGTCAAAGGCACTTATGTTGGCGTGCCTGTGGTGATTGGCGAAAAGGGTGTGGAGCGCATTGTTGAAGTGCAGCTAGATGCCAATGACAAGGCTGGGTTCGATAAGTCTGTTGCTGCTGTTCACAGCTTGATGGAAGCAGCCAAGACACTTTCACCGGATTTGGCATAACGCAATTTCCCAGCCTTCTCGCAGGCGGGGAGGGCACCAACTCTCAGGGAGAAATAAATGAACATCCACGAATATCAGGCCAAGGAATTGCTCCGCCAATTCGGCGTTGTCACGGGCAAGGGTTCGCCTGCCTTTACAGTTGATGAGGCGGTGAAAGCAGCGGAAGAGCAGCCCGGCCCAGTGTGGGTGGTGAAAGCCCAAATCCATGCCGGTGGGCGCGGCAAGGGCGGCGGCGTCAAAGTGGTGAAATCCATCGCGGATGTCAAAGCCGAAGCCACACGCATGTTGGGCATGACGCTCATCACGCATCAAACAGGCCCGCAAGGCAAATTGGTGCAACGGCTTTACATCGAGGAAGGCACGCCCATAGCGCGCGAGCTTTATCTCTCGATGCTGGTGGACCGCGCCACGTCGCGCATCGCCTTCATCGTATCCACCGAAGGTGGCATGGACATTGAAGAAGTGGCGCATAAAACGCCGGAGAAAATCGCGACGATCTATGTGGATCCCGCCGCTGGCTATCAGGCCTATGTGGGCCGCCGCATTGCCGCTGTTCTGAAGCTGGAAGGCGATCTCGCCAAGCAGTGCAACAAGATGGTGGCTGGCCTCTATAAGGCTTTCACCGAGAAGGACATGAGCCTTCTTGAGATCAATCCGCTGGTGGTGACCAAGGACAACGCGCTGGTATGCCTCGACGCAAAAGTGAATTTCGATTCCAACGCTTTGATGCGCCATCCTGAGATTGTGGCGTTGCGTGATCTGACGGAAGAAGACCCGAAGGAAATTGAAGCCTCGAAGTTTGATCTTTCCTATGTGGCCTTGGATGGTTCGATCGGCTGCATGGTGAATGGTGCTGGCCTTGCGATGGCGACGATGGACATCATCAAGCTCTATGGCGCAGAGCCTGCCAACTTCCTCGATGTGGGTGGCGGTGCGACCAAGGAAAAGGTAACCGCGGCCTTCAAGATCATCACTGCTGATCCGAAAGTGAAGGGCATTCTCGTCAACATTTTCGGCGGCATCATGAAATGCGATGTGATCGCCGAGGGTGTGATTGCGGCGGTGAAAGATGTGGGACTGAAAGTGCCGCTCGTGGTGCGCCTTGAAGGCACCAATGTTGA
>JAYTIG010000150.1:0-2054 GCA_043731995.1 Hyphomicrobiales bacterium | reverse complement strand
AGCCTTGGCAACGCCAGCAAGCGGCACAAGGGCGAAGCTCGCGAGCAAAACATTCATCAGATATTTCATAATCCACCTCGAATTTACACCATCACACTCTTAACTCACTGTGGGCAGGGATGGTTTCCTGCGCCACTTGATTTTTTCGATCTCGATGATTGTGAATGTGCCGGAGCCATGTGGTGCAAGGCTGGCTGCAAAATGGCTGAAAAAAGGCAGTTGGAAAGCGTTGCATATTTACATCAGTGTTTTGCATCGTTTTGAGACAGGCAGAAAAGCAGGCCTGCACCATGCAGCGTGATTGGGATTACGCCGCCGCCTTGGAGATCACGCCGCAAAGCTCATCAACGATCTTGCGCAACACGCCTTCATCCTGGCCTTCTGCCATCACGCGGATCAAAGGCTCGGTGCCTGATGGGCGAATGACCAGACGGCCGGAATTGCCGAGCATTGATTCAGCATCCTTGATTGCCGATTTCACCGCATTGTCTTCCAATGGCTTGCCGCCCTTGAATTTCACATTCTGCAAAATCTGCGGCAGTGGCGTGAAAAGGTTGCACACTTCACTCACTGGCTTGCCTTGGCGTTTCACCTCGGCAAGGACTTGCAGTGCCGCCAAAAGTCCGTCACCCGTGGTGGCATAATCCGACATCACGATATGGCCGGATTGTTCGCCGCCCACGTTGAAACCATGCTGGCGCATGTGTTCCACCACATAACGGTCGCCCACCTTGGTGCGCGCCAGGATCAGGCCCTTTGAAGTCATGAAATGCTCCAGGCCCAAATTGCTCATGACGGTGGCGACAAGCCCGCCGCCTTTCAACTGGCCGCGCGCGGCCCAGGAAGAAGCGATGAGTGCCATGATCTGGTCGCCATCAATCACGCGGCCGCGCTCGTCGGCGATGATCACACGGTCAGCATCGCCATCAAGGGCAATGCCAATGTCGGCGCGCGTGTCACGCACACGCTGGCACATGGCTTCGGGATGTGTGCTGCCTACCTTTTCATTGATGTTGGTGCCATTGGGTTCGTTGCCGATAGTGATGATCTCGGCCCCCAGTTCCCACAATGCGGTGGGCGCGCAGTGATAAGACGCGCCATTGGCCGTGTCGATCACGATGCGCAAGCCTTCAAGGCCGGCATCGGCGGTGTAGGTGCGTTTGGCAAATTCAATATAGCGGGCGGCGGCGTCATCAATGCGCTTGGCGCGGCCCATCAGTTCGGAGGGCGAGAGTTGGATCATTGATGGATTGTCGACCAGATCTTCAATCTTCTGCTCGGTGGCATCGGAAAGCTTGTAGCCGTCGGGCCCGAAAATCTTGATGCCATTGTCATAAAAGGGATTGTGCGAGGCGGAGATCATCACGCCCAAATCGGCGCGCATTGAGCGCGTGAGCATGGCCACAGCTGGCGTGGGGCAGGGGCCGAAAAGAAACACATCCATGCCTGCAGACAGGAAACCTGCAGTGAGGGCCTGTTCAATCGTATAGCCGGAAAGGCGCGTATCCTTGCCGATCACCACGCGGTGCCTGTGGCCGCCACGGCGGTGAAGCTGGCCAGCGGCCATGCCCACTTTCATCACAATGTCAGGCGTCATCGCGCCTTCATTGGCGCGACCGCGCACACCATCGGTTCCAAAATATTTGCGTGACATAACGAAATGTCCCCTTAACTCATTAAGCGGCCCCATGTTTGGATGCGCGCTTCATCCCGGGTAACAATTAGGCCCCAAAATTAAATGCTGGTTGAAGCTGGATCAAGACTAGCATTGAAAACCGCCAGCGCGGCTAATGAATCCTTAACATCATGAACCCGCAAAACCTGCGCTCCCTGCATCGCCGCCGCCAGTGCTCCACCGATGGAGCCGCCCAGCCGCTTGGCCGCAGTCTTCTCACCTGTGATGGCACCGATGAAGCCCTTGCGTGAGAGGCCGACCAGCAGGCCCACACCGAGGCCGTGAAACAGGGTGAGCTGTTGCATCAATTGCAAATTTTGCGCGAAGGTTTTGCCGAAGCCAATGCCGGGGTCCACCATGATGTTGGCCCGCGCAATGC
>JAYTIG010000149.1:0-5560 GCA_043731995.1 Hyphomicrobiales bacterium | reverse complement strand
GAATATATTGTGTTTACCGATAACCCTGCTCACCATCCTGATGTAAACGCGGGCCTTTGACTTCGAGTGGCACCGGCGCCTTGTCATGCGGCACGTTGGGTGCATCGTTGATGCCAACCCAGGGCTTGGCCGGATTATAGGCCCAGCGCGTGGCATTGCGGATGACCTGCAGCACTTGCTTGTTGTGATACGTGGGATAGGCTTCATGGCCGGGGCGGAAATAGAAAATCTTGCCAGCACCGCGCGTGTAGGTGACACCGGAGCGGAACACTTCACCACCTTCAAACCATGAAATCATCACGGTTTCCTGCGGCTCTGGAATCGAGAACGGCTCACCGTACATTTCTTCATGTTCGATGAAGATCTGTTCGGGCAGGCCCTCGGCAATGGGGTGATTGGGGTTCATGATCCAGATGCGCTCATTCTCACCTGCCTCGCGCCATTTCAGCGAACAGGGCGTGCCCATGAGGCGTTTGAAAACCTTGGAATAATGGCCCGAGTGTAGCACGATGAGGCCCATGCCCTCATGTACGCGCTTCACCACGCGCTCCACAATCGCATCCTTCACTTCGCCATGGGCCATATGGGCCCACCAGAGCAACACATCCGTATCGTCGAGGCGTTTTTGCGAGAGGCCATGTTCTTCATCATCGTCCTGCCTCGCGCGCGAGACAGAGAATTCCTTGTGGCCCTCGAAGGCCTTTGCCAGTGCGCCATCCATGCCATCAGGATAGAGGCTGGCGACAAGCTTGTTCTTTTTTTCGTGGCGATGTTCGTGCCAAATAAGTGTGCGGATCATGATGCCTCCAATAATCAGACTTGCATGTTGAGGAAAGCGCAAAGCGCCTTCCCTTGGGTTCAGGTTCCGGGTTTGATCTTGCCTTCTGGATAGGCGGGCAAAGTGAGAGCATTGAAACTGCTGCGGCCCGTTGCTGCGGCGAGTTGCGCGAGACGCGTGGCCACGTTTTGTGGAAACCACGCCCAATCAAAACGCCAAGTCCAACAGCCCGTTATGCCTGGAGTGTTCATGCGGTGATAGCCATCTAGGCCCAGCACGTCCTGCAACTGGAAGATGGCATGATTGGCAACCGAGTGGGAACATGCGCTGACCATATCCCAAGCCACCGTGTCTGAGCTGGTGTTCAAATATTGGGCGGCATAGGCACGCTCTCGCTCTGTGGTGCCGTGCCACCAGCCGCGCGCGGTGTCATTGTCATGGGTGCCGGAATAGACCACCGTGTCGCGCTCATAGTTGTGTGGAAGATAGGCGTGGGTGGCATCGCCATCAAAGGCGAATTGCAGAATGCGCATGCCCGGCAGGCCAGCATGGTGCCGCAAGGCCTCTACTTCCGCAGTGATAACACCCAGATCTTCGGCAATGATGGGCAACGCACCCAAAGCTTTCTTGATGGCATCAAACAAAGCGGCACCCGGCCCCGGAACCCATTTGCCGTTCACGGCCGTTGGTTCACTGGCCGGAATTTCCCAATAAGCGCAAAAGCCACGGAAATGATCAATGCGGATGATGTCTGCCAGCTCAAGCTGGCGACGCACGCGTGACGCCCACCAGACATATTTGTCTTTTTTCATCGCGGCCCAATTGTAAAGCGGGTTGCCCCAGCGCTGGCCTGTGGCCGAGAAATAATCTGGTGGCACGCCGGCGATCACACGCGGGTTGCCGGTTTCATCCAGATCATAAAGATCAGGCCGCGCCCAACAATCTGAACTGTGATGGGCGATGAAAATGGGCAGATCGCCCACCAGCTTGATGCTGCGTTCATTGGCGTAGGACTTGAGGGCGGCCCATTGCGTTCCGAATTGCCATTGCACAAATTGCCAGAAACCAATCTCATCACGATAGGTTTCGCGTGCGGCTTTCGTGGCCTTTGGTTGGCGGCGTGCAAGGCCTTCAGGCCATTCAGGCCAAAGCTTTGGCGTATTGTCGGCATCAATGGCCATGAAGAGCGCATAGTCTTCCACCCAATCCGCCTCCTGCTTCACCCAAGCGGCCATGGCCTCTGCGTCTTGTGCATTGCCCCTTGCCTTCATGCCAGCATGGGCTTCACGCAGGCGGGCGATGCGCCAAGACACCACATATTCAAACTGCACCTGATGAGCTGGGAAATTGTTGGCCAAACCAGCGGGGGCGAGCCAGCCTTTCTCCACCATGGGTTCAAAGGCCACCAAGAGCGGATTTCCCGCAAAAGCCGAGGAGCCCATGTAAGGCGAATTGCCGGGGCCAATGGGGCCGAGGGGCAAAGTCTGCCACAAGGTTTGATTGGCGGATTTCAACCATTCGACAAAATGGTAGGCACTGGGGCCAAAGTCGCCAGCGCCATGGGGGCCCGGCAGCGAGGTGGGGTGGAGCAGAATGCCCGAGGAGCGGGTGTTCAAGAAATTCTCTGTCATCAGTTCGGCCTTGAAACAAACCAGCCAAAGGCTTTGGCTGGCAGGTGCAATGTGTTGTCCGCGAAGCGGAACGGATTGTAGATGGGTTGCCAGTTTTCAACCGCCATATCAGTGGGCAGTTGCATTTCGGCTGCAGCGCTGCCGAGATTGTGCACGATGAGCAGACGCTCGCCCTGCTTCTGACGCGTGAAGGCGAGGATGCGTTTATCGCCAGCAGCGACGGGCATCATATCTCCACCTGCGAAGGCCTTGTGCTTGCGGCGCACCGCCAGCATGTCTTTCACGGCCTTGAACACCGTGGCGCCCAGTGACGCCGGATTGGCCAGTTGCTCTTTCACTTCTGCCCAATCCACCGGGCCACGGCAACGGTAGCGCGCATCCTTGTAGCCGGTGAGGGCCTCTTGCTGCTGTTGATAGGCATCATCATTCTGCTTGGCGAATTCATCACCATAATAGACCACTGGCGTGCCCAACAAGGTGAAGCTGATGCTGAAGGCCAGTTCGATGCTGCGCGCATCGTTCTTGAGGAGATTGGCCAGCCTTGCGCCCACGCCCTCACCCTGACGGAAGTCCCACGCCGGATCGAGGCAATAGGCGGCGTGAATGGCCTTGCGTTCGGCCGGGGTGACCATTTCCAGCGTCAACTCATCATGGCAGCGCAGGAATGAGAACCAGCCGCAATCTGCGGGGATCGCTGGCGTAACAGCCGTTGAAAGCTGTTCGAAAATGGGGCCGGCGTTTTCTTCGGCCATGGCCAGATAGATGCGCGGCATGACCGGGAAGTGATAAGCGGCATGGCATTCATCACCTTCACCGAAATAGGCCACCACATCTTTGGGTGGTTGGCAGGCCTCAGCCAGGATCATGGTGCCGGGGCGCACGGCCTCCAGCACGGCGCGGAAGAATTTCACGATGGCGTGAGTTCCAGGCAGATTTTCACAAATGGTGCCCTCTTCCTTCCACAGGTAAGGCACGGCATCGGCGCGGAAGCCATCCACGCCCAGCGCCACCCAAGAAAGAAGCATGCGGCACATTTCCAGCAGCACCTCGGGATTGCGGAAGTTGAGGTCTGGCTGGATTTCGAAGAAGCGGTGGAAATAATAGCCTTGCCCTTCCAGCTTCTGCCAATTGCTCTCCATCATGCCTTTGAAAATGATGCGGGCTTGTGGATAGCCCTTGTCATTGTCACTCCAGATAAAGAAATCACGGAATGGATTGCCCGGGCCTTTGGCCGCTTCCTTGAACCAGTGATGTTCGTTGGAGGCATGATTGATGGCCACATCGAAAATCACACGGATGCCGTGAGCGTGAGCGGCATCGACAAAATTCTTGAAAGCCGCTTGATGTTCCGGCCCTTCGCCACCCACGAGATCTGACCTGATCTTGCGGAAATCGCGAATATCAAATCCGGCATCGCGCATGGGAGAATCAAGAATGGGCAGGAGCCAGAGGCACGTGACACCCAGCTCTTGCAAATAGGTCAGGCGCTCGGTGAGGCCATCGAAATTCTTGTTGAAGAGATCAACATAGAGTGAATAGACCACCACATCCTTGAACCAACCGGTTGGCAAAGCCTTGGGTGCGGATCTCGCGGCCTGATGCAGCTCTGCAAAAAATCCCTTCAGTTTACCTGTCTGTTGATCGCCATAGAGTTGGTGCCAAAGGGCGGTGAGTTTCTGCTCGGTATTCATACACAACATCCGCAATTCTGAAACATATCACCGGCCACCTGGCTGGTCTTGCCATCAAAGTTACAGGCAACAGGAATGGCTGGCCAATTGAGCAACCTTGCCTTTGATTTCATGCTCAAAATCCGCGCCAGCCAAAGCGATGTGCCAGACCTGGCGCGGGCCCTTCTGTGCGATCAGATGGCCTTGCCTTCAGCGCTGAAGCGATGAACTTTGCCAGCCAGCGGTGCAATGGATACTTTTGCATCTATGTCATGGCGCGATGTGCCGGTTTCACGCAGGATGACGGGTTCAGCCGTGCCCACATCCACGAAGGAATAGGTGTCCGAGCCCATTTTTTCGGCATGGATCACCTTTCCTTGCCATCCACCCTTCGAAACGAATTCCATGTGTTCGGAGCGTATGCCAATGGTATTTGCCTTGTAGGGTTCAGCGAATTTTCCATTGAAGAAGTTCATCTTGGGTGAGCCAATAAAGCCAGCAACGAAGAGATTGGCCGGTTTTTCATAAAGCTCCAGCGGGGTTCCCACCTGCTCCACCAAACCATCGCGCAGCACGCAGATGCGGTCTGCCAATGTCATGGCTTCCACTTGATCATGCGTCACATAGACCATGGTGGTCTTGCCCATGGAGTGATGCAGCTTGGCGATTTCCAAACGCGTGGCCACACGCAAGGCGGCGTCAAGGTTCGATAGCGGCTCATCAAATAAGAAGACCTTCGGATCGCGCACAATGGCGCGGCCGATGGCGACGCGCTGGCGCTGGCCACCCGAAAGCTGCTTGGGCAGGCGGTCCAAGTATTGGCCAATCTGCAACATGTCTGCTGCCTTGGTGACGCGTGCCCTGACATCGGCCTCATTGCCGCCGGCCAATTTCAGGCCGAAAGCCATGTTCTGATAAACCGTCATATGCGGATAGAGCGCATAAGATTGAAACACCATGGCGATGCCGCGTTCGGATGGTGGCAGGGCGTTGACCACCTTGCCATCGAAAGACAGTGTGCCGGCGGTGATGTCTTCCAGGCCTGCAATCAGGCGCAGCAGGGTGGATTTTCCGCAGCCCGAAGGACCGACGAAAACCATGAACTCGCCTTGCTCGATGTCGAGATCCACGCCCTTGATGACGTTGACCGCGCCGAAAGACTTCTTGATGTTTTTAAGTTGAATATTGGCCATGGTTTACCCCTTGACGCCGCCAGCCGTGAGGCCTGCGATAATTTTTTTCTGGAAGATGAGGACGAGAGCAATAAGTGGAACGGTAACAATCACTGATGCCGCCATGATGAGACCCCACGGTATTTCGTGAGAGTCACTGCCCGACAGAAGCGCAATGCCCACGGGAACGGTGCGTGCTGCATTGTTGGAGGCTGTGAAGGTGAGGGCGAAGAGATATTCATTCCAGGCCGCAATGAAGGCGAGAAGGCCAGTTGTCACCAGCGCTGGCCACATGAGCGGCAAGAAAAT
>JAYTIG010000148.1:0-5565 GCA_043731995.1 Hyphomicrobiales bacterium | reverse complement strand
TTTCGAGCGCAATCTGGGCAAGGGCTCCAAGCTGCTCATTGAGCGCGGGCTGAACGCGCGCTGGAATGATGGCGGGATACTCTATGCGCCACCGGTGCGGTGAGTTGACATTGTGGCTGTTTTTGTATAATTATACAAAAGGAGCTACAAAATGACCAAACCCATTTCAATTCGAAAAGTCGGAAACTCGCTGAGTGTGACAATCTCTGATCTTGCCAAAGATTTGGGGCTTGGCGAGGGAGACAAGTTGTTTGCTGTGCGCACGCCACGCGGATTTGAACTTACACCCTATGACCCGCAGTTTGAAAAGGCGGTGAATGTGGCGCGCGACTTCATGCGCAAATATCCCAATGCGATGAAGAAACTGGCGGAATAATCCCATCATGAATTGGTTGACGAAGGACATGGTGGATGTTTTCCACCGTGAATCATTGACGCGCTTCGGTGGCAGCGATGGCTTGCGCGACGAGGGCTTGCTGTTGAGCGCATTGGCGCGGCCTGAGAATATCATTGCTTATGAGCCGAACGCAGATTTGTTTCGTTTGGCCGCTGCCTATTGTGCTGGCGTGGTCAAGAACCATCCTTTTATCGATGGTAACAAACGAACTGGTGTGTTGTGCGCTGTTGTGTTTCTGGGCATCAACGGCATTGAACTGCAATTTGATGAGGTCATGATCGTGAACCAGATTTATGGCTTAGCGGCAGGAGAGGTTTCGGAACTGGAGCTTGAACAATGGCTCAGGAGATGTGCTTCAGCCTAACACAATCTTGTTTTCACTCGCGCCCCATTCGGCCCATGAGCCGTCATAGAGTGCGTGGTCTGGCGCGGCGAGTTCAGTGAGGGCCAGCGACAGGATCGCAGCGGTTACGCCCGAACCGCAAGAGGTGATGAGCGGCTCGGCGGTGTTTATGCCAGCCTCCTGGAATGCCGCAGCAAGCGCGGGCTTGGGCAACAGTGTGCCATCCGAACTAACCAGTTTGGCATAATGCAGATTGGCGGCACCGGGCATGTGGCCGGGTTTCACGCCAGGGCGGGGCTCAGGCTCTTCACCGCGAAAGCGCGTGGGTGAGCGGGCATCCACCACTATGGCTTTGTTGCTGGCCACTTCGCCCATTGAGCGCACCATTCCGGCGTTGAACTTTGAAGTGAATGTTTTCGGTATGACTGGCACGGCATCCTCACTTTCAACTGCGCGGCCTTCTGCGCGCCATTTCTTCAACCCGCCATCGAGCACGGCCACCTTGTCATGGCCAAAGACCTTGAACATCCACCAGCAGCGCGCGGCGGAGAACAGGCCATAGGAATCGTAGGCGACAACCATGGTGTCACCGCCAACGCCCAACGCGCCCATGTTGGCGGCAAAGCTACCAGCGCTTGGCAACATGTGAGGCAAAGTCGTTGAAGTATCAGACACCTTGTCGAGATCAAAGAAACGCGCACCGGGAATATGTGCTGCGTTGAACTCTTCGCGGGCATTGCGCTTCAAGGTGGGCAGGTGCCATGTGGCATCGAGAACAACAAGGTCGGCATCATGCAGATGGGCCGACTGCCATGTGGTTGAAACCAGATTGCTCATGCCGGCTCAAAAACTTTGGGTGCAGTTGAAACTGCTTCCAGCCAAGCGGGCACGGGCAAATCCTTGGAGCGCAGGAAGGCCGGGTTGAAGAGCTTCGAGGCATAGCGCGTGCCAAAGTCACACAGGATGGTCACGATGGTGTGGCCCGGCCCCATTTCCTTGGCGAGGCGGATAGCACCCGCCACATTCACGCCCGTCGAGCCACCCATGCACAGGCCTTCATGCTGCAAGAGATCAAAGCACAGCGGAATGGCCTCTTGGTCGGAAATCTGGAAGGCGTGATCCACCACAGCGCCTTCCAAATTGGCGGTAATGCGGCCCTGGCCGATGCCTTCAGTGATCGAGGAGCCTTCAGATTTCAACTCACCTGTTTTGTAGTAGCTGTAAAGCGCCGCACCCATCGGGTCTGCCAATGCGATCTTGATTTTTTTGTTCTTGGCCTTGAGGCCCATCGACACACCTGCCAGCGTGCCGCCAGAGCCCACCGCCGAAACGAAGCCATCCACCTTGCCGTCGGTTTGCGCCCAGATTTCGGGTGCGGTTGTGGCGATGTGGGCATCGCGGTTGGCCGTGTTGTCGAATTGGTTGGCCCAGACAGCGCCCATCTTCTGCGCCAATCGGCCTGAATATTTCACATAGTTGTTGGGGTTCTTGTAAGGCACGGCCGGAACTTCAACGAGTTCAGCGCCCAGTTGGCGAATGGCATCTTTCTTTTCTTGCGATTGGGTTTCCGGAATCACGATCACAGTTTTGTAACCCAAGGCATTGGCCACCACACACAGGCCAATGCCGGTGTTGCCCGCCGTGCCTTCAACTATGGTGCCGCCTGGCCTCAATGCGCCGGATTTTTCGGCGGCGCGTATGATGAACAGGGCCGCACGGTCTTTCACCGATTGGCCTGGGTTCATGAATTCCGCTTTGCCCAGAATGGTGCAGCCTGTGAGCTCTGAGGCTTTGCGCAGTTTGATGAGCGGCGTGTTGCCAATGGCTTCAATAACAGAGGGGCGGATGGTCATGGTGTTCTCCTAGGGCCTGATATGACAGCAGGCAGGCGCTGGCGTCAAATCGGCGGTAGCATGGCGTAGGCCATAGCCGCCCACGCCGCGAAAGACAGTTGAGAAAAAAGAAAAAGGCTGATGTTGCCATCAGCCTTTTTAAAACTGGCTCCTCGACCTGGGATCGAACCAGGGACCATTCGATTAACAGTCGAATGCTCTACCGCTGAGCTATCGAGGAATAAGATCGACCTGAACTTTGACGGCCCGTCAAAGTTCAGAAAAGTTGATCGACCAAAAACCTTTGGGCAATTTTGACTTTTCGATGAAAAGTCAAAACGCACAGGCGGCGCTATAACCTCTCTCCTCAAGTCTGTGAAGCGGTATTTTGCGCCTGTCGAAAGTGGAGGTTCCGGAGGGAATCGAACCCCCGTACGAGGATTTGCAGTCCTCTGCGTAGCCACTCCGCCACGGAACCAATCGCGCGCGGGCGGTCTATAGGCAAAAGCTTCCGGGCGCACAACCCATAGATTTTGGTGCTGTGAATTGCGGCAGATTCAACCGCGCTGATGCATCTGCGCCACAGTGCCCGATGATTCGTCTCTGTCAGGCGTTAGAATCTTGTTTACCATCCCCTAAAAATGGCTCGGCACGTTTGCTTTCTGGGAACCGAGACCCTATATCAGTCTGACATAGGGGTCGCGGATTCGTGGTCTGCGGCTTCTGTTATCAGATCGGTTTCATGCAAAGGCTCGGCGGCAAAAGCCAGTGTGAAACGGACAGAGGTCAAGGGGATATAAAACGTGGGTCTATCTGTTCGTGTTCGCGGCCTTCTGCTTTCAGCGGTGGCGCTTGCTGGTTTTTCTGTTTCAGCTCACGCCGAAACGCTGGGGCAGGCCCTGCTTAAGGCCTATCGCCAGAACCCCACCTTGAATTCCGCCCGGGCCGGGCAACGGGCTACGGATGAAGTGGTTCCGCAAGCCCTTTCGGGTTGGCGGCCCACGGTCAGCGCCTCGGGCGCTGTGGGGCAGGTTTTCTCCAACACCACTTTCCCGACCACCGGGATCTATTCTTCAACCACGCAGGAAAATCTCACAATCAAGCTAGATCAACCGATTTTCCGCGGTTTCCGCACGGTTGAAGGCACAGCCAAGGCCGAATCCACAGTTCAGGCAGGGCGCGAGCAGCTGCTGGGAACGGAAGAGACAGTGCTGTTCAATGCCGCACGCGCTTATCTTGACGTGATCCGTGACAGGCGGATTGTGGCCATTCGCCAGCGTGGCGTTGGCGTGTTTCAAGGCCAGTATAATGGCACTAATGAGCGCTTCAAAGCCGGTGAATTGACCAGGACGGACGTGGCCCAAACCAATGCCGGCCTAGCTGGTGCCCGCAGCCTGCTGGCCCTGGCTGTGGCCAATCTCAAGGCCAGCGAGGCGGCCTATGTTCAGGTGATTGGCCATCAGCCTGGCAAATTGGACGGGGCACCAATGGCCAAGCTGCCACGCACCTTGGATGAAGCACTGAATATTGCACATGAGACCAATCCACAAATTCTGGCTGCTGCCTACGTGGCAGACGCGGCTGGCCACAATATTGGCGTTGTGGGCAGCGCGCTGCTGCCGCAGGCCGACCTTCAGGGCATTTACAGCCTGACGGGCAATCAAGGCTTCTCCGGCAGTTCTACCACGGCACTGCCCAATGACACGAGTGCCCTCACAGTTCAGGGTGTTGTGACTGTTCCCATCTATGAAGCCGGATTGGTTTATTCCCAGGTGCGCCAGGCCAAACAACAAGCCAGTCAGAGCCGCCTCAATGTAATTGATGCGGTGCGTCAGGTGCGCCAAGCAGTGGCGACGGCCTGGGGAAATTTGGTGGCGGCACAACAATCTGTTGTTGCCAATGGCACCAATGTTTCGGCTTCGCAGTTGGCATTGGATGGCATGCGCGAGGAATACAAGGTTGGCTCGCGCTCAACGCTTGATGTTCTCACCGCCGAAGAATCGCTGATCACGGCACAAGTCAGCCAGGTAACGGCTCAACATGATCAGGTTCTCGCCTCTTATCAGGTGCTATCCTCCATCGGCCATTTGACTGGCCGGCATTTGCATTTGGATCCGGTTTACGACCCAACCGAGAACTACAATAACGTGCGCAACAAATGGATCGGCCTGGATGCCGATATCATTCAGTAAGGCCGTCAACAGGTTTTGCTTATCGCTTTATCGACAAGCATGGGTTGTTCCACTAACATCGCGGCACGGCCAGTGAGCCCTGGCGTTTGAGTAGAGTGGTAGATCACGTGACTGTTGAACCACGCGTTGAAGAATTGCTGGCCACCATCCGCAAGGCCATCGATAATGACATCAGCCAGCTGGACAAGGCGCAAGGCCTCGCAACGGCTGGCCGTGGCGTGGGCGCCAGCATGCGCGAAATGCGCCTGGGCCCAGTTGAAAGTGGAGCAGATCAGGAATTGACACGGCTGCGTGAGCGCGTGGGCCGCCAGAAGATTGACCAACGCGTATCGGTGGCAGCACCTGTTGCACCACCGCCGCGCCCCGTGGAGCGCGCCGCGCCAAGGACTGACGGGGTAAGTGGAATTCTCTCTGGTGCGCCAGCCGAACGTGGGCCGCGGGCCATCCCGCGCGAATTGCTGCGGCCCAGTTATGTCGATGACCTGCCAGAGCAGGAACCGCAATATCAGCCGCAGCCCTATATGCCCGCCCAAGAGGCGCAATGGGCCGAGGAAACCCAGCCGCCATTGCCGCAGCAGGCCTATTATCCGCCTGCACAACAGGGTGGCGCTCTGATGTCGCCTCACGCAGCCTATTCCGCGCAGGCTTCATTCCAGGCCCTGGCAGATAGCATTTTCGCCAATCTGGGCGGCGAGCGCCAGATGCAGGACATGGCGCAGGAGTTGCTGCGCCCCATGCTCAAGCAATGGCTGGATTCGAACTTGCCGCCGCTGGTGGAGCGGCTGGTGCGCGAAGAGATCG
>JAYTIG010000147.1:0-2059 GCA_043731995.1 Hyphomicrobiales bacterium | reverse complement strand
CAGGCGTGGTGATGACTGTAATCTATGTAAAGCGTTACTGGTTGTAAGCGCGCGCGATTGCCGCTGCCACGCGGGCGTTGTTTTCCACCAGGGCAATGTTGGCTATAAGCGAGCGGCCGCCTGTCACTTCAGCAAGATGTTTCAGCAAGAATGGTGTTGTCTCCTTGCCGCTGATGTTCTGGCGCTTGGCCTCTGCCAGCGCGCGCAGGATCACGGGTTCGATTTCACTTGCAGGAATTTCTGCCGCCGCAGGGATAGGGTTGGCGACCACGACGCCGCCTTGCAGCCCCATCTTCCATTTTGCCTTCATCAACGCGGCCACATCCTTGGGCGTATCGAGCCGCATGGGTGCTTTGAGCCCGGAGCTTCTGGAATAGAAGGCCGGAAATTCATCAGTGCAATAGCCCACCACCGGCACGCCATAGGTTTCCAACACTTCCAAGGTGAGCGCGAGATCTAGAATGGCTTTCGCTCCCGCCGTCACCACCGCAACATTGCTTTGGGCAAATTCTTTGAGATCGGCGGAGATATCAAAGCTGATCTCCGCGCCACGATGCACGCCGCCCATGCCACCAGTGGCAAAGACGGCGATGCCCGCCATGGCGGCGATCCGCATGGTGGAGGCAACAGTGGTTGCGCCATCAAGTTCCTGCGCCACAACAAAGGGCAAATCCCGGGTTGAAACCTTGATGATAGAAGGGCCGTGTTTGGCGAAGAGCCGCAATTCATCCTCATCCAACCCGGCACGCAACTTGCCTTTGGTGATGGCAATGGTTGCGGGTGTTGCGCCCTCCTCACGGATGATCGCCTCCACCTTTCTGGCCATTTCGAAATTCTGCGGAAATGGCATCCCATGAGCGATGATGGTGGATTCCAGTGCCACAACCGGCTTGCCCTTGGCGAGCGCGGCTTTCGCTTCGGCAGAAAGTTTGATTTTCATCATTCTAGTCCAAGGTCGATTGGTTTGAGCCGATCACACGGGCCGCCATTTCCTGGCCCACACTGATGGCATTGGCAAGTGGTGCGCCCTGTACCAGACCATAAACCAGGCCCGCCGTGGCGGCATCGCCAGCACCGGTTACGTCAGCAATTGCCCGTGCCTGGCTTGGCACATGCAAGAGTGGCACTCCGGCCTGTGCAAAAAAGGCACCCTTTGATCCAGCATGGATGGCGACATTTTGCAGTCCCATTTCCAATAACTTGGCCGCACCGGAATCAACGCTCCATGATCCCGTAAGTGCGCCCAATTGATCAAGGTTGGGTGTTGCCAAAAAAATCTTTGCTGCCTTCAGCATCTCTTTCAGCTTCACGCATTTGGGAACGGAGACAGGCTCTACGATCAGCTTCTCGCCCGCGCGTTTGGCCAGCGCCACCAGCACGGGCAGCGGCAGGTTACAGTCGGCTACCACAAATGCGCTCTGTTCAATCAAACCGTGATCAAGCCATGCGGGCGTGATTGAATCCAGCAAGTGCATGTCATTCACTGCGGTGATCAGCTCACCATTCTGATCCAGCACGGCGAAATAGCTGCCCGTGGTGCCATGCAATCTGCGCACATGCGAGATATCCACACCGGCTTTCGCAGTGGCCTCCAGCAACAATGCACCGGCGGGATCATCGCCCACCACGCTCAGCAGCGCGACTTCGACGCCCAGCCTTGCGAGATTATGTGCGATGTTTCGGGCAACACCGCCTGGCTTGGAGATAATGCTCGCCGGATTGGACGTGGCCGCAACATGGCGGCCAATCGTCTTGGCCTTGATATCCAGATTGGCGCCGCCAATCACGAGAACCCTTTTCGTCATGCCCGCTCTATGGCAGCTAGCTGCAGAGGCGTGAAGGGCCTCAGGCGCAACACTGCCATGAATGGTGCATCAGAGGGTGTGGCTAAAAGTCCGTGGGTGCGCCACCCTCTCGCCTACGCCGTTCGACAAATGTTTTCAGTTCCTGGTGGACGGCTTCATCCATGGGCGGCTGTTGGTATTCAGCCAACGCCTGCTTATAAACTTGGTTTGCGCGCTGCCACGCTTGCGGCGAATCTGCCGCCGCCCACTGCTGG
>JAYTIG010000146.1:0-5573 GCA_043731995.1 Hyphomicrobiales bacterium | reverse complement strand
AGTTTCAGCGCTCCCCCGGGCACGCCATGGCGGAACTATCCGTTCAAGAAAATTTTCGAGGAATGCAAACACCGACGGGATGTCAATGACTATCACGGATTGATCAGCCATGAGTTGATTTTTGCCGAAGATGAAGTGTTGCGCTCGATTGCAGAAATAGCAGCGCAAATCAAACGCGTTTCAGCGGCAGGCGGACTGGACTTCTCGAGCAATAGCGGCAGGCCATCAGACAACCTCGGACCACTGGCGTCGAAGTATCTTCAGGATTACGGAAAACGCCTGAACGATCCCAATTCCCTTTATGCGATCTATCTCAAGACGTCCAAGGCTTCGACCAGTTGGGCAGACAATTGGTGATGGCGGCGGGGCGAACGAGCAAGCAAGGAAATTATGGCCATGAGCGAAGAATTTGATCGGATAACCGGACCCGGCATTGAAAATCGGCCGGAAGTGATTGCCGTGAAGGCTGCCCTGGGGAAGAAGAGCATATTTCTGGAAGGGTTTGGCATCGCAGTCACGGCTGTGTATTTGTGGCCCCGGCCCTATGGTTTTGATTTCAGGTGCGACAACCCCGAAGGGTTGATTGCAATGATGAAGGCGAAATCTGCATTCAACAAGGACGACGAGAGCACATTGGAAGGAGCCTTTTCGGCCGGGGACACGCATGGCCAGGGTTTTCGCGAAATCGACTATGGGCCGCGCCAGCACAGGGAAATCGGCCTTGACCACAAGTGCAATGTGCATATCGATTCACATGGATATGTGGCGAGCGAGGGTTAGTATGATTGGAATCGATCCTTGGAACACGGGTATTGAGATTTGGCGGCGGACAAGGCGCCGGGGTTATTTGGCTCATTTGGGGAGCGAGGCCAGGTAGGCCCCATGATCAGCCCTATCGTCGATATGGAAGGAAAAATCCGTTGGACGTTTGGCCTAACCGGGCATTGGTAGGGAATGGCACAGTTCGGCTGCGCAGCCACCTGTTTCATCCTGCGGCACGTTGACCGGGACCTGAAATCCGATATTGTTGGAGGTGATGGAAAAATCTTCTCCAGAGATCGTTAGGGTTACAGTCGTCGAAGATGACATGGAAGCTCTTGAGCGCATCAAGACGGCGCTTGCCGCCGATGGTGGGCTGCCAATCATCTCCATCGCGCACAATGTTGCAGAGGGCAAAGCCTGTATTGATCTCGGCGGATTCGACGTGTTGTTGTGTGATCTGGGTTTGCCCGATGGCTCCGGCATATCACTCATCCGCCACGCGGCGTTGACCCACAAGAACATCGACATCATCGTCATCACTATATTTGCTGAACAGTCGAAGGTGTTGGACAGCATCAGGGCAGGGGCAAGGGGCTTCCTGCTGAAGGACGAAAGCTTTGGAAATTGCGCTGAAGGCATCCGCGAGGTGCGGCGGGGCGGGTCCCCGATCAGCCCGACAATCGCGCGGCAGTTGCTGAAGGAATTCCAACCCAAGCAGCAAGACACAAAAACAGTGGAATTGCTCTCGAAACGCGAATCCGAAGTTCTAAACCTCTTGGCGCGCGGATTTTCGTTTGTCGAAATTGGTGATCTTCTCAGTATTTCCCGCAGCACTGTCGCTACGTATGTCAAGAATATCTATCAGAAGCTTGAGGTCAACTCGCGGTCGGAAGCCGTGTTCGAGGCATCAAGCCTTGGCATTATCGCCATGCCGCGCTGAAGGAATAATCCCCAATGTTGGGCATAAGCAATGCGATGTTCATTTGGATGCTGGCGGTGTTTGCGCTCACCTGCATCGCTGCAAGCGGTGGGTGGTTTTGGTTTCGACAGCGCACGTTGCAGAGGGTTCTGGCTGAAAAAGCAAGGATCAATTCGCAACTGGAGCAGCGGATTGAGACGACCAAGGCGAACTTGCTAGTCAGTGAAAGTGTACGCCTCCGGCTTGAAGTTGCCAGTGCCATCACCGGTGAGCGTGAACGTATGATGCGCGAAATCCACGATGGCATTGGATCGAGTCTCGTGGCGGCGCTGGCCTCGGCGGAACGCCAAGGTAAGCAAAGTTCCACGGCAGTGGTCGCCCTGAAAAGTGCCCTTTCGGATTTGAGGATAGCAGTTGATTCATTGGAGCCGGTTGAAGGCGACGTGGCAACTCTCTTGGCCAGCCTGCGCTACCGCCTTGAACCCGAAATGCGAAAATCGGGTGTGTCCTTTGATTGGCGCGTCGAAGAGGTGCCGACCATCAAATGGCTCGATGCGCCCAATGCCCTTCATGTCTTGCGCATTTTCCAGGAGACCCTTGGGAACACCCTGGGACATGCGCAAGCCAGCGTGATCATGGTAATTTGCAAGGCAGAACTCAAGCAGGGACGCCCAGGGGTTACAATTGACGTTTCTGACAATGGCCGAGGATTTGATTTATCGGCACCGACGCATGGGCACGGCCGAAAGAATATGAAAGGCCGGGCGGCGGCTCTGAGTGCGATACTTCAGGTGGAAAGTGAGCCCGGAAAAGGCAGCCGCACGAGCCTGTGGCTGCCTTTGATACGCGAGAGATAAACTGTTTCGACAATGCGCTGGGCGTGCTGCGTGATTTCAATGGCCCCAGCCACCACCGCCACCTCCACCGCCACCACCGCTGCCGCCGCCGCCTCTACCGCTGCCGAATTGATCGCTTGATGGTGCTGCAACTTTGCGCAGTTTGAGGCGCTTGTGATGGATGATGTGTTTGTGGACACGCTTTTTTGCGACGTGAATTCGGGGCTTTTTCAAAACCTTCGGCAGAACAACGGTTTTCTGCTTGACCATGGCCGCGTTGGCTTTTGAGGAATTGCCCTTGGCAACGGGCTTCAGGTCTGCAGCGTTGCCACCCAGAGAAGTGAACTTCGCCAAGGCAACATCATAAAACATGCCGTTGGGGAAGTTTTCGAGATAGGCCTTGAAATTCGAAGCGTCCGTAGTGTCCTTGACGCTGTTCCAGTAGGTCAACTCTCCGGTTGGAGACTTGTCCGTGATT
The DNA here is from genome assembly GCA_043731995.1 of Hyphomicrobiales bacterium. Lineage (GTDB taxonomy): Bacteria > Pseudomonadota > Alphaproteobacteria > Rhizobiales > Aestuariivirgaceae > Aestuariivirga. Next base: position 2,578 of record JAYTIG010000146.1, on the reverse strand, counting down.
GTCGGGCCCGTGGCCTGTTGGGCTCCAGCGGGATTGGGCGCAACGGCAACCGCCAGGAATGTGGCCGCCATCGCCAGGCGTGTCAGCTTCAATAGATCAATCACCAGAGATCTCCATGTTTTTCGGACAAGCGCGTTATCCCTTGCTGAGGAAGAACATTCAAATCCGGCTCAACGTTTGAATTCACTTCACCATTTCCAATAGTTGCACGTCAGAAAAGATCGAGGCGCGGATTGCGCATGCGCCAGGCCTGTCGTGACAGCAAAACCAATGTTTCATCAAGATCAGAACCCGTCTGCGCATTTTCGGCGCCCACTTGCGCGATCAATGCTTTTATAACGCTGCGCTTGTCTTCCGCGGGCAAGGATTTAAGAAAATCCTTGTTCTTGGGCGTTTCGCCATATTTGTCGAGGGCAACCGCGAGGCCGGCATATTCAACGGATTTTTGGGCATCGCGCATTTTGCCAGGCCCTTTGGCGTAGATGAATGCCAAGTTGGATGCCCCCCAATAGTCACCGCGTTCAGCGCCGAGAGTGTACCACTTTATGGCGACCGCCAAGTCCTTGGCGACGCCATTGCCATTCAAATACATCGCACCAAGATCGGTGGGAGCTTGCGGGTGCCCACCATCGCTGGCCTTCTCAAACAAGTCTTTGGCCTTGCCAAGGTCTTTGGCAACACCTTTGCCTTGCTGATAGGCAATCGCCAGGTTGCGCATGGCGTAGATGTCTTGGCGCGCGAGGGAAGCCTCATAAAATCGAACGCCGCGCTCTGGATTAAGCTTGACGCCCTTTCCGTAAAAATACATCGAGCCCAACTCGTTCATGGCATAGGTGTGGCCCATTTCGACGGACTTGTTGAGAAGGCGAATGCCTTGTTCAACATCCTTGGTCACGCCCTGACCTTGGGACAAGTTGCGGCCATAAGCCAGCATTGCGTAGGGGTCGCCTTTTTCGGCAGCAGCTTTGAAAAGTGCGTTGGCCTCGGCCAAATCCTGATTGCGTCCATAGCCTCCCTGGGCCATGTATCCCAATTGATTGAGCGCACGCACATGCCCGCCATCGGCCGCTTCCTTGAACAGGGAAAGTGCGCCCTTGGTATCTTTCGCGGCCAGTTTTGCGCGTCCTAATTCATACTTGTAGCGCGCGACGTTTGGAAATTTGGCCATGGCGTCGGTGCAAGCGGCAATCGCGGCGTCCGCGTTGATCTCATTTGGCAGTTTGCCTGGTGCGACGCCCTGCAAATCCAGCGGCTCACCAGCTTCTTCGTCACATTGCACGATGAAAGGCTCAATTTTGCCGGTCACTGTCGATGAGCTGTTGCTGCCAGAATCTGCAAGCTTCAGCTCAAACTCCTGGACTTTTTCATTTGAATCGATGGCTGGTTCGAAGGTGACCTTGTGCAATGCCCCGCCGTTGAGAATGTCCCCTTCGCCCAAGGGGTTGCCGTCAAGATAGAGAGTGCCTGATTTGGGCACTGCTGCCACTTCGATCTGATCCGCACCAGCCGCACGCACAATGGGAAAATCGTCGAGCATGGCGACCTGCCCCACGCCGATGGGAACGCGGTGCGGCTTGGAAAGCGCTTGCGACAGGATTTCAGCAATTTGATTTGAGGGTGCAGTTGCCGTGGTTGATGTGTCCTGGGCCGGAGCAGCGGCAATCTTCACCGCAGGTTCCTTGTTGGCTGCCACGGCGGTGGCGGGGGCCAATGTCACAGCAGGGCGCTTGAAGAAAACGGCCTGGCCCAGGCTGTTGCTGGACCAAGGCTTCTGCTTTTCTTCCGTGGCTTTCCATACGTCGTCGGCGACTTGTGCCAGCGCTGTCTGAACATCAACGCCAAGTTTAAAGCTGTGACCGACCATGGAAGACGTAAAGGGAGACTTGTCGCCGGGTCCATCAATGGCCACGGCACCTGGCTGCGTCGAGAAGGCCACAAGGCTACCCAGGGAACTCTTCTGTTCCGCCAGACCCACGCCTGCGAGGAACAACTGCTTTTCTGGCCCTACAAGGAAGGACGAGGCCGGGAAAGGATTGTTGCGGCAGGAATCGAGGAAAACCAGTTGAAGCTTTGAGTTCGACTTCATGTAGGACATGACGGTATTGACGCTGACGGTCTCCACCTCAAGATCGGCCGCGGATTTTAGCTGTGCATCCGTGGGGATCACGCGGTTGTCACCTCCAACTTGGATACCGTGTCCGGAATAATAGAAAACGCTCATATCCGCTCCACCCAGCGAGCGGACGAATTTCTGCAAGGCCTGGTCAAATCCAACGCGGTCAACGTCGATGGCGGAGACAACTTCAAAGCCTGATTTTTTCAACGCCTCGGCAACTGCAGCGGCGTCATTCTTCGGATTGGGAAGGGCGGGAACGGTCTGGTATCCGCTATTGCCCACCACGAAGGCCACTCGCCTCTCGCCCGCGTCGGCAGTAGAGGCACTTAGTCCGTATGCAATCAGAACTGCGGGGAGGGCAAACTTCATTCCCCGTTGCAGACCCTTGAGTTTGAAAAACCGAGCTTTCACTCTCATGTCTTTTAAACTATCACAAACCAGGTCGGTTGCGAAGATTTTCAC
>JAYTIG010000145.1:0-5573 GCA_043731995.1 Hyphomicrobiales bacterium | reverse complement strand
AAGATTCACGGCCTTGCGGCCCTGCGCCTCGGCTGGGCCTATTGCCCTGCGGCTGTCGCTGACGTGCTGAACCGCATCCGCGGGCCATTCAACGTCAGCCTGCCAGCGCTGAAAGCAGGTGTGGCGGCAATTGAGGATCGGGCTTTTGGCGACATGGCACGGGCGCATAATGCCAAGTGGCTCGGTTGGCTCAAGGCTGACATTGAGAAGCTCGGTCTGGCGGTCACGCCTTCAGTGGGCAATTTCCTGCTGGTGCATTTTTCATCGGTGGAAAATGCAAAGGCGGCTGATGCATTTTTGACACAGCGGGGTTTGATCCTCCGCTCAGTTGCCTCTTACGGCTTACCCGCGGCCTTGCGGCTTTCGGTGGGGAGCGAAGAGGCCAATCGGGCCGTCGTTGCCGCACTGGCGGAGTTTGTGAAATGAGCGTGATGTTTGAGAAAATAGCGGTGTTGGGCCTGGGCCTGATTGGCTCATCCATTTGCCATGGGGTGAAGGCTCAAGGGCTGGCCAAAACCGTTGTAGGCCATGCCAAGAGTGCGGAAACACGCAAAGTGGCGCTGGAGATTGGCTTGGTGAGCCAAGTTTTTGAGAACCCTGCTGATGCTGTGAAAGATGCTGACCTGGTTATCCTCTGCGTACCGGTTGGCGTTTGTGGTGCGTTGACCAAAGCCATTGGCCCACATCTGAAGGCTGGTGCCATCCTTACGGACGTTGGCTCCGTCAAGGGTGCCATTGTGCGTGATTGCGGACCGCATGTTCCCAAAGGGGTTCACTTCATTCCCGGCCACCCTGTTGCAGGCACCGAGCAATCTGGCCCGCTTTCCGGCTTTGCCGAGTTGTTTCATGGCCGCTGGTGCATCTTGACGCCTATTCCCAATACTGATGCAGAGGCCATTTCCAAGCTCACGCGCTTTTGGGAGGCACTGGGTTCGATGGTTGATGTGATGGAAGTTGGCCACCACGATCTGGTGTTGGCCATCACCAGCCATTTGCCGCATCTCATTGCCTATACAACGGTGGCAACGGCTGATGACCTTCAAAGTGTGACGAATTCCGAAGTGATCAAATATTCCGCTTCCGGCTTTCGCGATTTCACCCGCATCGCCGCTTCAGATCCCACCATGTGGCGTGACGTGTTCCTCAACAACAAGGAAGCGGTTCTGGAAATGCTGGGCCGCTTCGGCGAGGAGCTTGCCGTGCTGCAACGCGCGGTGCGCTGGGGTGATGGCGACACGCTTTTCAATCTCTTCACCCGTGCGCGCGAAGTGCGGCGCGGTATTATTGCCGCCGGGCAGGACACGGCGGCGCCTGATTTCGGACGCGGACGCAGCAAGAGTTGAGCGAGCGCGAACCACGCCGCATCTTTGCCTATGGCTCGCTCATGTGGCGGCCGGATTTCGAATTCGTGCAAGCGCGGCCGGCAAGGTTGATCGGATTTCACCGGAGGCTTAGCGTATTTTCACATCACTATCGCGGCACACCAGAAAAGCCGGGGCTGGTGTTGGGGCTGGACCGGGGTGGCTCTTGTGTGGGCCTAGTCTATGACGTGACGCATGCTGACTGGGAGCAGGTCATTGCCAAGGTGCGGGCGCGCGAAATGTTGGGCGATGCCTATCATGAGGCCAGCAAGTCATTCCTGATTTTGGAAAACGCGGAACGGGTTGAAGCCGTCACTTATGTGGTGCGTCGGCAAAGTGCCCAATATGTACCACAAATGAAAACCGAAGAACTTCTGCACTTCATCAATCAGGGCCATGGCACCATGGGTTCCTGCCGAGACTATGTGGTCAATACCATCCGGCACCTGCGCCAGCTTGGCATCCATGATGCAGGGCTTGAAGTTTTTGCGCCGCATGTGATGGCGGGGCGAAGCTAAAAGATGCAACAAGGCAAATGTCAGAAACCTCCGTGCGAGCGGATGCGCGCATCCGCCGCTTAGATCAGGCCGCAAAGGAAAACTGCGCCTGCCGCTTTTCGAAGAGGCCCTTGGTTTCCAAGGCACTGCCCCGAGAGGCCTCATATCCATTCACATCTTCCTGTCCAAGCGCTGCGGCAAGATCGCGGCACACGGTTTCAGCAGCATCCACACTGCGGGCCAAAAGATGTACATGCACTTCGTCACAATCACGAAAATCGGGACTGGCCGCACAAGGCATCAGGCCATCCCAGAAGGGGGCAAAGCGGCCCACATTCACCGCCACACGAGCAGAACCCACACGTTTCACACCCACATAAACCGCACCGGGCAAGGGCGGGCATCTACCCGGTTGATAAACCGAATGGATGTAATTCTGGCCTGAAGCGCCGCGCCAATGCCAGAAACGTTCCAGCAAGTCCGGAGTTTCGGAAGCGGCTGTTTTGCAGATGGGTGAACCATGAATGAACATGGAACGTTCATAGAACAATATGTGGAACAAGTCAAGAACGATTTTCTGCGATCAGCCGATTGGTGATCGTCTCGATTTGTTCTTCCAACCGTTTCTGGAATTCCTTGCGCGGCAGGCCCGCAGGAATCACCCTTCCGAATTCGATCACGATGGTGCCGGGATAGCGCAAGAACTTCCGGCGTGGCCAATGTTGACCCGCATTCAGGCCAAAGGGCAGACAGGGCACACCCAGATTGGCATAGAGTGCCGCAGCGCCGGACTTATATTCTGGCGGTGCACCAACAGGCCTGCGGGTGCCTTCGGGCATGATGATGATCTGGCGGCCCAGCGCAATTTCTTCTTTTCCATGCGCGATGAGATCCTTGAGCGATTTTGCTCCACCACTGCGGTCCACGCCGATCATGCGGAATTTGTAGGTATAGGGCCAGCCATAGATGGGGATGTAGAACAGCTCCTTCTTCTCCACCATGCAAGGATCGTTGAATAACACGGGAAGGGCCGTGGTTTCCCAGGCCGACTGGTGCTTGCCCGCCACTAACAGGGGGCCTTGCGGAATGTTCTCGGCTCCGCGCACCTCCACCTTGATCTTGCAGATCACGCGTAGCAACCAATTGACCGTGACTCCCCAAGCCTGCAGCGTGCGTATGGCATAAATGCGCGGCATGAGCAGAACAGGTGAGCCCAGAATGAGGAATGCCACCAGCAGTACATAAAAGAGGATGTTAAAAGCGAAGGAGCGCAGAAGGATCATGCGAAGGTTCTTAGCATACGTGAGAGGGTGATGCGCGATGTCCATAAAGCAATCAGGGTTGCGGCGATGGGAACCAGCAGCAGGGCACTCACGACGCGCAGTTCAACCGCAGCCGGCGCAAACAACAGGCTGCGGCCAGCTTGTGTCATGCTGTCGGCGCCCGCTCCGCCAAGAAAGAAGAGCCCGGCAAAAGTGACAAGCCCGGTAATCAAACCCAGAAAACCGGCGATCAATCCTGTGGCCAGGAATTGCTTATCATTCTGGCGCGAGATGAATTTGTTCCGCGCCCCAATCAGCGCCAATACTTCCACAGTGTCACGGTTGGACTCCAACACCGCGCGCGCTGCAAAAACCACCAGCATCACGCTGGCCAGCGAGATGAGGCCCAGCACAAAAACCGCAAGCAGGCTCAGCGCATCGGCCATGCGCGACAATTCGGCCTGCCAGCGGCGGTGCGTGTCGAGGCCCGCATCAGGGACTTGAGTGACCAGCTTCCTTTCCAGTGCGGTGAAATCCGGAGGGCTGGCCTCATTGATGGTCACGCGGATCAGGCGCGGCACCGGCAAGTCATCCAGCGGCACCTTGCCAAGCCATGGTTCCAGCAGTTTGGCACCGGCGGATTTGTCCAGCGCTTCACTGGCGACAACACCAGGTGTTGCCTTCAGGATTGCCACCGCTTTTGCAACTTCTTGTTCCACGTCAGTGCCGCTGCGCTGGCGGATCTGGACGGTCACTTCGCGCGCGATGCCTTGCGTCCAGGCAGCTGCGGCCTGGTTGATCAGCACCAATGCGCCGATGGCAAGGCAAGCCAGATAGCACATCACCGCCATGGTGACGGTGAGTGAACGCAAGGGCGCTGCCCCATGCGGAAATACCGGTGCTGGTATCTTGTGGTTCAACTCCGTCATCACGCGGCCCGCAGGCTTCCAGCTTCAAGATGCAGTGCCTTGCCATGGGCCTGCTTGATGAGGTGCTCATCATGGGTGGCTAGCAGAACCGTTGTGCCCTGGCGATTGAGCTCAAGGAACAAGCGCAGCAAACGCTTGGCCATGGCAGGGTCCACACTTCCGGTTGGTTCATCTGCCAGAATCAATTCCGGTTTGGTCACCACCGCGCGGGCAATGGCGGCGCGCTGTTTTTCGCCGCCTGAAAGTGTATCCGGCCGATCCGTGCTGCGGCCTTTGAGGCCCACCCAATCCAACAGATCCAGCACGTCATGGGCATAGGTTTCCGGTCTCTGTCCCATGGCACGCAAGGGCAGGGCAACATTTTCAAAAACCGAGAGGTGATCCAGCAGGCGGAAATCCTGAAACACCACGCCAAGCCTTCGGCGCAGGAGCGGCAATTCAGACGAACGAAGGCCGTTCACATTCTGGCCAAACAGCTTGGCGCTGCCATCTGCAGGTTTGAGGGCGAGAAACAGCAGGCGCAACAGCGAGGATTTGCCTGCACCCGAGGTGCCGGTGAGGAAGCGCAGATCGCCCTGATGCATGGTCAGATCCACCTGCTTCAGAATCTCAGGTCCTGTGCCGTAACGCAGCGCCACGGCGTTGAGTTCGATCACCTTTCCACCTTCACGCATTAACCCCGCCTTAACCCTGATTGTCGTTAGCCTAACATCCAAGCCCAATTCACCCGGCCATGCGCCGAATCACCCATGCACGCCCCATAAACATGATCGTTTCCTGCCCATCTTGCACCACCCGATATGACATTGGCGGCCACCATGGCGATGGGGCCTTCACCGTCACCTGCCGTTCCTGTGGCCATCGCTGGCGCGAGCTGCCGGTGATTGACCTTGAAGAACTTCCACCCCAACGCGGCCTGCCCGCAATCATCAATCACGACGAATCCGATTTGCCGGTTTTGGACGTACGGCGCCTTGTTGAAGCCGCCCATAATGCCCAGGCCGAATTTGCCTTGCGGCAGAGGGCGCGGCTGAAGAAAGCCGCTGGCTGGGGCAGCTTTGGGCTATGCGCCTGCCTGCCGCTTCTGCTGGCCGCATGGATGCCCGAAGCCATGGTTACGGCAGCGCCCTATAGCTACAAGGCCTATCAAAAACTCGGTTTCGTTGTGAATGTTTATGGTCTCGACATCCGCCGCACCGAACAGCAAAACCGCCAGATTGACGGGCAGCATGTGCTGATGGTCAAGGGTGAAATCAGCAACCCCACCAATGATATCCGCAAAATTCCCTGGCTGCGCTTTGCGCTGGTGGATGAAACGGGCAAGGAACTTTACACCTGGACGCTGGACACCGCTTCGCGCCCCCTGCGTCCCGGGGAGACAACCTCATTCACCACCCGTGTGGCCGCCCCGCCGGAACTTGCAAGGAACCTGCAGATTCGCTTTGCACATGCAGATGAAATCGGCTCAAATCCGGGATCATGAGCTCCATCACCATTGACGGGCATCGCATTGATGTCCTTTTT
>JAYTIG010000144.1:0-5601 GCA_043731995.1 Hyphomicrobiales bacterium | reverse complement strand
ACGAAGTTGCTGAATATCAATCTCTATTGGCTTGGCGTCAAGCAACCGCCAGTAGCCTGCAACCATAACGCGATCTGCACTGGTTGCACCACACAAGACAAGCGCCGCCAATGGATCACCTGCTCCGGAGAAGCGGAGTTCATCCAATTTGAACATCGCCAAGTCCGCTTGTTTGCCAACTGCAATCTCGCCGATGTCACTTCGGCCAAGACATGCCGCTGATCCCTTGGTCGCCCAACGCAGCACATCCAAGTGGGTCAGGCGCTGGCCATAAGTCAACCGGTTCAGCAGCAACGCGTGACGCACAGCTTCCATCAAGTTGGAGGAATCATTGGAGGCCGAGCCGTCAACGCCGAGGCCCAACGCAACGCCTGCCGCCTCCAATTCACAGGAACGGCAACGGCCCGATGCCAAAATCATGTTTGAAGTGGGGCAATGACAAACCCCAACCCCGTGGCGGCCCAGTTTTGCAACATCGGCGTCATTGAAATGAATGCCATGCGCCAGCCAAGTGCGCTTTGAAAGCCAACCGCAATCTTCCAGATAATCCAACGGCCGCATGCCGAATGAGGCGACACAGAAATCGTCCTCATCGTGCGTCTCAGCCAAATGCGTGTGCAACCTGCAATCATGCTTTTCCGCCAAGGCCGCAGTTTCGCGCATCAACTGGCGCGTGACGGAAAAAGGAGAGCAAGGTGCCAGGGCAATCTGAATCTGCGCGCCTTCGCCGCGTTGGTGATATTTCCTAACCACCCTCTCGCTGTCGGCCAAAATGGTGTCCTGATCCTGAACCACGCTGTCGGGCGGCAAACCACCATCTTTCTGTGAAAGGTTCATGGAACCGCGTGCAACCGTCATCCGCATGCCGAGCTTGCGCGCCTCTTCAACCTGGATGTCCATGGCATCATCAAGCCCAGGTGGAAAAACATAGTGGTGGTCAGATGTCGTGGTCACACCGCTCATCATCAATTCCGTCAGGGCCAGCCGTGTTGCGATGCGGTGTGCTTCGGGGTTAAGCCGCGCCCACACCGGATAAAGCGCTTTGAGCCAGTCAAACAGCTCTTTGTTGATCGCCCGCGGGTGCGCGCGCGTGAGCGTTTGGTAGAAGTGGTGATGGGTATTGATCAGCCCCGGCAAAACCACATGCGCTGATGCGTCAAACACATGGTCGTGCGCTGGCACATGCCCGCGCCCCACCAGATGGGTAATCCGGCCCTTTTCGACGACGAGCCCATGTTCTGCGCCCACCGCCAAGATAGCGAGCGGGTTCTTGATCCAGAGCCGCATTCAGGTTTAACCTCCCGGTCAAAATTTCACAGGGAGCTTAAAATGAGAATCACACACACCGCAACGTTATCGCTCGCACTGGCTGCGGGTTTCTGGAGCACTGCAGTTTCATCTTTGCGTGCAGCCGACATGGAAAAGGAACTGAACATCGTTGCCTGGCCCGGCTACATCGAGCGCGGCGAAAGCGACAAGGCCTATGATTGGGTAACCGGCTTTGAGAAGGAAACCGGCTGCAAAGTGAATGTCAAAACAGCCGCCACCTCTGACGAGATGGTAACGCTCATGAACCAGGGCGGCTTTGATCTTGTCACCGCGTCAGGCGATGCTTCACTCCGCCTGATCGCCGGCAAAAAAGTTCAGCCTGTTGACGTTTCGAAGATTGCCAATTGGGCCAATGTGGACAAGCGCCTGCAGGATGCGCCGTGGCACACAGTGGATGGCAAGCATTATGGCACACCCTATCAATGGGGCCCAAATGTCCTGGCCTATAACAGCAAGGTGTTCAAGGATCCGCCAAAGAGCTGGAGCGTGGTATTCGAAGAGCAGAACCTGCCTGATGGAAAAACCAACAAGGGCCGCGTTCAGGCCTATTATGGCCCAATCTATATTGCCGACGCCGCACTCTATCTGATGAAGAAGAGGCCGGAACTGGGCATCAAGAACCCCTATGAACTGAGTAAGGATCAATATGCAGCAGCCCTTGATGTAGTCACCAAGCAACGCGCGCTGGTGGGCCGTTATTGGGGCGATGCCAATGCGCAAGTGGATGATTTCAAGAACGAAGGCGTTGTCGCCTCCTCCTCTTGGCCATTTCAGGTGAACCTCCTGCAGGCCGACAAAGCCGTGATGGAAAAAACGCCCGTCGCATCCACCATCCCTGACGAAGGTGCCACGGGCTGGGCTGACACCACCATGTTGCACGCCGAAGCCGCCCACCCCAACTGTGCTTATGCATGGCTCAATCACTCACTCGATGCCAAGGTTCAGGGCGACGTGGCGGCCTGGTTTGGATCGGTTCCTGCTGTGCCCGCCGCTTGCAAGGGCAACGAATTGCTGACTGATGCAGGCTGCGAAACAAACGGCGCATCTAACTTCGACAAGATCTGGTTCTGGCGCACACCCATTGGCAAGTGCGAGGCTGAAGGCACTTGCGTGCCTTACTCGCAATGGGCCAAAGATTATTTGGCGGTCCAGGGTAAGTAATGAATCTGATGGCCCGCAGCAGAAATGCTGCGGGTCTGTCCCTGATGCTGAACAGCCTTTCCAACCTCTTTTACCGCAAGCCCTATGTCCTTACGGCTTTGCTGCTGGTGCCGCCGCTGGCTTGGATTGCTGTTGTCTATTTGGGATCTCTGGCCGCATTGCTACTGCAAAGCTTTTATCATCTGGACGACTTCTCAGGCACCATCATCCACGAGTTTACACTCGCAACTTATGCCGAACTCGCCTCGCCTTCCGATGTTCAGATCATCCTTCGCACAGTTACAATGGCCACAACGGTCACCCTTGCTTCAGGCGTTATCGCTTTCCCCATCGCCTACTATGCCGCGCGTTACGCAAGGGGAAAATGGAAGGCCTTGTTCTATTTGGCCGTGATGATGCCGCTCTGGTCATCCTATCTGGTAAAAATCTATGCTTGGAAGCTGATCTTGGCAAAAGAAGGCATTATCAGCTGGGTGGCCAATGGCCTGCATTTGGGATGGCTGCTTGACGCACTTTTGGCAATGCCCGTTGTTGGCGGCTCTTCCCTTTCTTTCAGTTATATCGGCACATTCATGGTGTTTCTCTATATCTGGCTCCCCTATATGATCCTGCCCATCCAGGCCGCGCTCGAAAGGGTGCCCAATGATTATGTGGAAGCTGCGGCAGATCTTGGCGCCACCTCACGCCAAACATTTCGGGACGTCATATTCCCCTTGAGCCTGCCGGGTGTCATCGCGGGTTCGATTTTCACTTTTTCGCTCACCTTGGGCGACTACATCGTGCCGCAAATCGTCGGCAATTCCCGCGCCATGATCGGGCAGGCCGTTTACACGCTGCAAGGTACGGCAGGCGATGTTCCCCTCGCTGCCGCCTTTACCGTTGTGCCGATGATCATCATGGCCATTTATCTCACGATGGCAAAACGCATGGGGGCCTTTGATGCGCTCTGAAGCCGGATGGGGTTTGAAAATTGCTGCCAGCGCAGGTTTGCTTTTCTTGCATCTCCCACTGGCACTGATCGTGCTCTATGCCTTCACGACAGAAGAAAAGAGTTTCCAGTTCCCACCCCCCGGGCTCACTTTGCATTGGTTCTCTGCCGCCTGGTTTGACCGCCCCGACATCTGGCCACCTTTATGGCTCTCCATCAAAGTGGCCTCCATCGCCACTATTCTTGCAATTGTCTTTGGCACACTGGCGGCAGCTGCCCTTTCACGCGCGAAGTTTTATGGCAAAGACCAGCTTTCACTGCTGTTCATCTTGCCCATTGCCCTGCCCGGCATCATCACTGGCATTGCCCTGCGTTCCGCCTTTGACATCATGCATCTCCCCTTCTCGACCTGGACGATCGTCTTGGGCCACGCAACCTTTTGCATCGTAGTTGTCTATAACAATGCCCTTGCCCGTTTCCGTCGTCTGTCAGGCAGCATGGTGGAAGCATCGATGGATTTGGGCGCCAATAGTTTTCAGACTTTCCGGCACATCATCTTGCCACAGATTGCCTCAGCCCTGTTGGCAGGTGGCATGCTGGCTTTTGCCTTGTCGTTCGACGAAGTGATCGTCACGACTTTCACCGCCGGCCAGCAAACAACTCTGCCCATCTGGATGCTGAACGAACTCATCCGCCCGCGTCAGCGCCCGGTGACCAATGTTGTGGCCATTATCGTGATCGCAGTGACGTTTATACCGATCCTTTGCGCCTATTATCTCACGCGTGAAGATGAGGGGCGGAAGAACTAGCGGGTATCCCCACGCTTCCATTGTTCTCGCGTGGCAGCGCGGAAATCTCCAAAGCGGCCATCGTCAATCGCATCGCGCATGCCCTGCATCAGTGATTGGTAATAGGCGATATTGGCCCAACTCAAAAGCATCATGCCCAGCAATTCCCCTGAGCGGATGAGATGATGCAAATAGGCGCGTGAATACTGCGATAGCGCCGGGCTAGGATGCTCGGCATCTAAAGGCCGCGGGTCATCGGCATGTTTCGCATTGCGCAGATTGATTTTGCCAAAACGGGTGAAGGCCTGGCCATGGCGGCCGGAACGCGTGGGCATCACACAATCGAACATGTCCACGCCGCGCGCCACAGATTCCAGCAAGTCATCCGGCGTGCCAACACCCATGAGATAACGCGGACGATCCACCGGCAAGGCGGGAGTGGTGAAATCAAGCGTGGAAAGCATGAGCTCTTGCCCCTCACCCACCGCAAGGCCGCCAATCGCATAGCCTTCAAATCCAATCTGCCTCAGGCCCTCGGCACTGGCCAAACGCAACTTCGCATCAGTGCCACCTTGAACAATGCCAAAATTGCCATGCCCCGGCTGCGACACGGATTGGAATGCCTTGCGCGACCGTTCGGCCCAGCGCAGCGAGAGCTGCATGGCTTTCTCTGCTTCCATCTGCGTATGCGGAAACTGGATGCACTGGTCGAGCTGCATTTGGATGTCAGAACCCAGCAGGCGCTGAATATCCATGGCGCGCTCAGGCGAGAGTTCGTAGCGGCGACCATCGATATGCGACGCGAAAGTGGCACCTGCCTCTTTGATCTTGCGAATCTTGGAGAGGGACATGATTTGAAAGCCGCCCGAGTCCGTGAGGATCGGCCCTTGCCAACCGGTGAATTTGTGCAAGCCTCCAAGGACTGCAACCTGTTCCGCGCCGGGCCGCAACATGAGGTGATAGGTATTGCCCAAAATGATGTCGGCGCCAGTGGCCTTCACCTGATCCATATAGAGGCCTTTCACCGTGCCAACGGTGCCCACGGGCATGAAAGCTGGCGTGCGAATGTCACCATGGGCCGTGTGAACGGTTCCGCGCCGTGCGGCGCCATCTTGCTTGTGAAGCGTGAAAGAAAATTCCGACGTCATGCGGCAGGCCATAGCAGGCTGGCATCGCCATAGGAATAGAAGCGATAGCCGGTTGCAATGGCATGTGCATAGGCCGCCCTCATCCGCGCTTGACCTGCAAATGCGCTTACCAGCATGAAGAGTGTGGATTTCGGCAAATGGAAATTGGTGATGAGCCCGTCTACCGCACTGAAGTGATAGCCAGGCGTGATGAAAATATTGGTGGTGCCCGAGAATGCCTCCAGCTTGCTGGATTCCAGCAAGCGCA
>JAYTIG010000143.1:0-2077 GCA_043731995.1 Hyphomicrobiales bacterium | reverse complement strand
AAGAAGGGGGCATTGCAAATAGGTCCTTCGTGGGAAAAGGCCCATCAACTGTGCCAGCAGGATGAGGGCGAGCGCAGCCATGATCTTGTGCACGCCCTTTGCCATTGGATTGAAGGCGATGTTGCCAACCGTGACTATTGGTATCGGCGGATCAAGAACTGGAATCGGGCCGACAGCATTGACGGGGAATGGCAGAACATCTGGCGGGAGTTAAAGTAGCAGCTCGGCGTATTCCAGCCTTTGATTGTGCCATTCCTCCACCGTCATGCCCGCGAAAGCGGGCATCTCTGTTTCGGAATAATCCAAGATCCATCAGGTTGTTGGTGAAACACAGATTCCCGCTTTCGCGGGAATGACGAAGTCTTTGACAGTGATTTCATCACGCTCCCAACCGACCTAGGGGCACTCACTGCCCTGCACGAAATGCGCTTTTACAAAGCCTTTGAAGCGGCCGTCATCGGAATAGATGGAGACGGGGCACCAGCGCTTGGCATAGGGCAGGGCGAAAGGAACACACTTCGCGTCAAGATGGATCACGGCCGGGCCACCGGGTGTGATGCCCATCACAATCCTGGCAGTCAGATGGGGGGCGGCACGCAGCCACAATTGATCGGACGGATCGACATTGATAACGCGCAGGCAACCCTTGCCTGTTGTCGCCAAAGCCTGCGTGGCGTGCATGGCAGATGCCAAGGCCAGTAAGCCAAAAATGATTGAAGTGCTTCGCATCACCCGAACCTCACGGAAACAGGAAAGCCGTGGTGCCCAGAATAGCACTTCGCGCCATGGTTGAAAACCTGTCGTTGCAGCGCGTCAGCACAATCTGCTTTGGCCCTTCGGCTCAAGCAGCAGATTTCTTTGCGATTTCCAATGTCGTTGGCCGTTGTTCAGGTAGCGGCTTTGCTTCCTGTTTATTCAGCCAGGTGGGCAGGGGTTCTGCTGCAGCTTCTTCCGCATCGACCATTTCGCAGGCGATAAACCAATGCACTTCAGAACGCCCATCAGGGCGGCCTTCTTCTTCCCAAATCTGATAGGCCAAAGCGGCAATCTGCTCATCGCGGCTGAGGGCCCGCTCTTCAGTTTCAGGGGTTGTTTTGGGTGTTGTCTCTTTCATGGCGCAGTCTCCATTCAACAAGGGAATTGGAACGCAGGAAATCCGACTCGGGCCGTCGCGTGGCCCATGTTTAGGCTGCGCTGCAATTGCGACGAATTCATGCCACAGTCCCAGTGACGCAATATCAATTTCCTGGAATTTTGCGCCAGCGTTTCAGCGCGCCGTTGCTCCGGCATAAATGGGCGCGCCCATTTGCTGGGCCACGCCCAAATCATCGCGGTGGTTCCAGATTTCCACCACCTTGCCGTCACGGAAACGGAAAATGTTCACGCCGGAATAGTTCAGCGCCTTGCCCGTGGCTTTCTGCCCGCCCCAATCGCCCAACATGGTGCCCGTTGCTGTCCAGCGCAGGCAGACGAGGTCATCTTCCGCAATTGCGAGATCAATGGTGTAGTGAATATCCGGAAATGCCTTGCGGAAATCCGTGGCCACTTTTGCCTGGCCAGCAGGGCCGGGCAGAGCCTGCGTGGGACGCAGGTCATGGCGGATGTAATCCTCGGCGAAGACTTGGTGAGCGAAGTTGACGTTCCCCGCGCTCCAGACTTCTTCATAGAAGCGCAGGATGAGGGATTTGTTGGTGGTTGTCTCGGTCAGCGCCAATTTCACCCCCGCTCCACAAAGCTATCGAGCACGCGCTTCACCCCCGCCTTCTCAAAATCCACTGTCAGCTTATTGCCTTCCACTTCTGTCACGGTGCCATAGCCGAACTTCTGGTGGAAGACGCGCGCACCCACATCGTAGTCTGACACGGCCGTTGCATCTACGGCCAGCGTGCCTTCGATGAAGCGCGGGGTGTGGCGGGCGCTGGTGCCGGCGGCGCGGTTGGCTTCGGCGCGTTTCCAGCCAGGGGTGGAATAGCTGCCTTGGCCGAAGGCCTTGCCATCATCAAAGCGTGAAGTGCCGAAAGTGCCGAGGCTGTGGCCACCGTAACTCGTTGTCATGGGTGCTACTTCCACATGTTTT
>JAYTIG010000142.1:0-2089 GCA_043731995.1 Hyphomicrobiales bacterium | reverse complement strand
GATGCAGGGCCTCGAAGCATCGGCAACAAGCGCCATCGAAGACCATCATCGCCCTCCCGAAACGCGCAAGGTGGTGCCCGTCACATAAGATGATTCATCACCCAGCAAGAAGAGTATCGCTTGTGCAATCTCTTCCGCGCGGCCAATGCGCTTCATGGGTATGCCGGGGCGGATGCGTTCAACGCGCGCCGCATCGCCGGTGGAGCGCTCATGAATTTCCGTATCCACCATACCGGGCACAACGGCATTCACACGGATGCCTTCTTCCGCCACTTCTTTTGCCAATCCAAAAGTCAGGCTTTCAACCCCGCCCTTGGAAGCCGCATACCAAACATATTCACCCGGGCTGCCCAACAAGGCAGCTGCGGAGGAGAGATGCACAATCACACCACCCTGGCCACCCAGCCGGGTGGACATGCGCTTCACCGCTTCGCGTGAGACATAAATTGCGCCCATCAGATTGATGTCAATCGTCCGGCGGATCACCTCCAGCGGCGCATCAACAAGGCGCGAGGATTTTCCGGTGATGCCCGCGCTATTCACAACGTGGGTAATCTTGCCAAGCTGAGCTTCAGTTTCATCAAACATCCGCGCCACATCTTCAGGTTTTGCCACGTCACCTTGTATTGCAATGGACTGACCACCTGCGTTGGCAATTTCAGTCACAACACGATCGGCCCGCGTCTTGTCGCTCTGATAATTCACTGCAATGGCATAGCCCTGTTTGGCCGCCAGCAATGCCGTTGCCGCGCCAATGCCGCGCGAACCCCCGGTGATGAGGAGAACCTTGCTCATGCCGCCCTCAGGATCGAAAGCGCTTCAGCCGCATCAATGCGCCCGTCATAAAGGGCGCGGCCCGTGATGGCACCTGCAAGCTTGCGGGCGTCCGGCTGCATCATACGTCGAATATCCTCAAGCGAAGCAAGCCCGCCAGAAGCAATCACGGGAATCGAAACCGCCTCGGCCAGCGCCAGCGTTGACGGCCAGTTGATGCCCGCAAGAATTCCATCGCGATCAATGTCAGTGTAGATAATGGCTGCAACGCCCGCGCCTTCGAACTTCTTGGCCAGTTCGATCACGCCAAGGGAAGAAGCTTCGGCCCAGCCTTCAACCGCCACTTTGCCGCCCTTGGCATCAATGCCGACGGCGACCTTACTGGGGAATTTCTTGCAAGCTTCAATAACCAGCGCCGGATTGCGCACGGCAACAGTGCCCAGGATCACCCGCGCCAGCCCCCGCGACAACCAACTTTCAATATGCGCCAGCGTGCGAATGCCGCCGCCAAGCTGCACAGGATTTTTGGTTGAACGCAAGATCGCCTCAACCGCAGCACCATTGACAGACTGGCCTTCAAACGCGCCGTTGAGATCGACCACATGCAGCCACTGAAAGCCCTGGCGCTCAAAAACCAGCGCCTGCGCGGCAGGGTCTTCATTGTAAATCGTGGCCTGCGCCATGTCGCCCAACTTCAAGCGCACGCACCTGCCGTCTTTGAGATCAATGGCGGGAAAGAGGATCACGGCTTCCACCGCAGGAAATTCCCAATCAGCGCCAAGCCCAATGCCTGGCTCTTCTCGGGGTGAAACTGCGTGCCCACCATATTGTCATAGCCCACCATGGCCGTCACTGCGCCGCCATAGTCAGCCGTGGCGAGCACATCCTCTGGCAGTGTGCATTCCAGGTGATAGCTGTGCACGAAATAGGCATGCAGCCCATCATCACCGGTGCGAATGCCATCCAGCAATGCATGCTGCGCATTGGGCGTGATGGTGTTCCAGCCCATGTGCGGAATTTTGAGCGCGGGGTCTGAAGGCGCAATCGCCTTCACATCGCCCGCCACCCAGCCAAGGCCTTGGGTGATATCATGCTCCAGCCCGCGTGTGGCCATCAATTGCATGCCCACGCAAATGCCAAGGAAGGGTTTGCCCTTGGAAATCACCTGTTCATGCAATGCTTGTTTCAACCCCGGCACGGCCAGCAAACCATTGCGGCAATCCTTGAACGCGCCAACGCCGGGCAGCACAATGCGCTCTGCCTCTGCCACGTCTTCCGGCCTGGCAGAAACGACGATTTTGGTTTTCAGCTGCGC
>JAYTIG010000141.1:0-2091 GCA_043731995.1 Hyphomicrobiales bacterium | reverse complement strand
CCCGCTGACAGTTAAAAACGCCTTCTCGTCTTCGGGTGAATTGAACTTCGAAGGTTGGGCCGGCTATGATGATTTGAAGAAGACGGTGTTGCCGGCTTTCGAAAAGGCCACCGGCATCAAGGTGAATTTCAAGGAAGCTGCTGACCAGGATGTCATGCTCGCGGATTCCAAAACCGCTGTTCAGGCTGGTGCCGTTGACGTGATGGAACCGACTGTAAATGCCTTGCCGTCGTGGAATTCTGAAGGCGTTGTGCAGCCTTGGGATTTAAAGAAACTGGCGCCAGACAATTATCTGGCTGGCGTTCCCGGCTCCAAGGCTGGTGACGCATCCGAAATTGGCGGCAAGCGCCTTTGGGTTCCCTCGGTTTGGGGTACCGAAGCCTTGACCTTCAATGCCAAAACCGTTGATGGCACCTATGGCAAGATCGGCCTTTCTGACCTGTTCGACGACAAGTATGTCGGCAAGGTCACGCTGCGTGCGCATTCTTCGCTCTCAGCCATGGGCCGAGTTCTCGATGCTGCCGGCAAACTGCCGCAGCCTTGGAAGGACAGCTACAAGGACGAAGCCACGATGCGTAAGCTGTGGGACATTTCTCTCGCAGAAGCGATCAAGCACAAGAAGAACGTTGCCCAGTTCTGGGCTTCCGAAAATGAAGCACAGGGTGCGTTCCGCACCAACGGTGCCGAGCTTGGCCTGACTTGGGATTCCACCGGCGCCAACCTTGCCGGCGAGGGTTATGGCTTTATTGCTCCGAAGGAAGGTGCCTTTGGTTGGAGCCAGGGCTTTGTGCTGATGACGAATGCC
The DNA here is from genome assembly GCA_043731995.1 of Hyphomicrobiales bacterium. Taxonomy (GTDB): domain Bacteria; phylum Pseudomonadota; class Alphaproteobacteria; order Rhizobiales; family Aestuariivirgaceae; genus Aestuariivirga. Next base: position 1,286 of record JAYTIG010000141.1, on the reverse strand, counting down.
AAGAACGTTGTGCAGGCCCACGAGTTCGCCAAGTGGATTTCCACAGCGGATGGCGCGTCCGCCTGGGCTTCGGCGTTCAAGGCCAACCCGGTGGGCAAGGGCGCCATCGAAAAGATGGATCCGGTTGTGTCCAAATTCTATGCCGCAGCCTATCCGGGCGATGCCCTCACCAAGCTTTGGTGGTGGCCGGCCCAGCCGGCGTGGTGGACCAAGACCCGTGGCGAATATGCCGACAAGTGGAAGTCCGCATAATCATCAGAAACGAACAGGGAAGGGGCGGCGCATTGCCGCCCCATCTTTTTATGGTGGCTTGGTTATGATGGCTTGATGAGTCTGTTCAAAAAGACAATAGTCATCGAAAATTCCAATTTGGGGCATGGGCATGACAGCATGTGTAGAATTGCACGACGTAACGATGGACTTTGCCAAATACCGGGCCGTCGACAATGTATCTGTCAAAATCAATCCTGGCGAATTCTTCTCCTTTCTTGGGCCATCGGGCTGCGGCAAGACGACGATCTTGCGCATGGTCTCCGGTTTCATCGAACCGACACAGGGCCGTGTATTGATCGGTGACAAAGACATGAAAGGCATCGGCCCAAACAAGCGGCCGACGGCCATGATCTTTCAAAATCTTGCACTGTTTCCCCTGATGACCGTTTGGGAGAATATCTCCTTTGGTCTTGAGGTTCGCGGCGTGAACAAAGCTGCGCGGCGCGCCCGGGCGGAAGAGCTGCTTAATCTGGTCGAACTTCCTGGCGTCGGAGATCGTTTCGCGTCGCAGCTTTCGGGCGGCCAACGCCAACGCGTGGCCATTGCCCGCGCCTTGGCCGTCGAACCTGAGGTTATGCTGCTCGATGAACCGCTGTCGGCCTTGGACCTGAAGTTGCGCCAACATATGCGCGCCGAGCTTCGCGCCATCCAGAAGCGTACCAACGTGACCTTCATCTATATCACCCATGATCAAGGCGAAGCCTTGGCCATGTCGGACCGTGTGGCCGTGATGAGCCGTGGCAAGATCCAACAAGTTGATGTGCCACAGAAAATCTACAACACACCTTCGAATGGCTTTGTTGCCAGCTTTGTGGGTGAGAATAACAAGTTTTCAGGTCAGATCAGTTCTATTTCAAAAGGCGTTGGCAAGTTCAAATCGGATGTTGGCGAATTTGCGGTCACGCTGGGCGAAGGGGTGAACAAGGATTCCAAGTGCCGCCTCTATGTTCGCCCTGAAAACGTGGCCTTTGCAGCCAAGCCGAAAGCTGGCGCGAATGCTGTTCCCGTTACCG
>JAYTIG010000140.1:0-5659 GCA_043731995.1 Hyphomicrobiales bacterium | reverse complement strand
GCGCAACATCTCGGTATCGAACTCTCGCATCTCGCCAAAGCCCAGCGAATAAGCCTCTTCCTCAAAGTCAATCGCATGTTCCGCCCCTGACTTCATGTCACGGATGATGATGCGGGGCAGGGCATTCTCACGCTCCAGCCACACGAGAAAATTCTGGAACACACCAAATGCAACAATGAAAATTCCGGGCCTGTGAGGAATCAGATCCTTCCAGTTCTTGAGTGACGGGTCATTCAGCGGGGCCTCGACAATCTTGTAGTCTTCAGCACCGCCCGCGTTGGTCTTGATGAGGAAGCGGTCATCCCAATGCTGCAATTCATATTCAATCTTTTCATCGCGTGAGACAACGAGCCTTGGCTTTTGTTCCGGCTTGTCAGCATCGATCAGCCAGACTTCAGAACGCTCATGGTCGTGCAGCGAAATCTTGATGAACTTCTCTGAAGCGGTTTCGTCAATGTCGGTGAAAAGACCGGTGTCCTTTTCATCGAAAACCAGAAAGTCATCAGCTTGCTTTGTGCCCAGCACGTGGCGGAAGGTCTGCAGGGGCCGGTGGTTGTGGTCCTGCAACGTGTAAAAGAAACTCTTTCCATCTTCCGCCCACACGGCATCACCGGCAGTGTTCTTCAGTGTGTCGCGCCTGTCTTTGCCTGAGCGCAAGTCTCGCACTTTCATGGAATAGAATTCAGAGCCGTTGTCATCATAGGACCAAGCCGCAATGCACTGGTCCCGCGTCAGCGCAATGTCGCCGATGGAGAAATAACTTTTGTCCTTGGCCATGGCGTTGCCGTCAAACATCAGTTGCTTGCCTTTGCCATCCTGCTGCTTGCGCCAATAAAGCGGATATTGCCCGCCCTTTTTATAGCTGGAGTAATAGAGCCATTCGCCTTGGGAGGCAGGCACAGAGCTGTCGTCTTGCTTGATGCGGCCTTTGAGTTCAGCAAACAGCTTGCGCTGCAATGGCTTGGTATCAGCCATCTCTGCGTCGAAGTAATCATTCTCGGCCTCAAGATAGGCGCGGATATCTTTGGGCAGGGCGGCAGGCTTGTGCATTACCTCTTGCCAATTGGTGGCCTTCAGCCACTGGTAGTCGTCATGCTTCTCAAAGCCGTGCCAGGTATTAACCGCGGGCACGCGTTTTGGCGCGGGCGGCGCTCTCATCCTTTTCATTTTGTCATTCCCGCTTGAATCAGCGGGCAGTGCCTTAGGTGCAATAGTGCAAGCGCCTCACTCTTGTTCATCTTGGTCATTTCGCGTTCCCGGATTTAGCCAGCAAATTTACCCGGCGTTTACCATGCCTGCAACCATTGTTGGCATTCCAATTGGCAATGCGCGCGAATTAATCATATTTGAAGGCGCGGTGGGCTTTGTTCAACAGTAACTGGCGGGAGTAGGCGCATCTAAGATGCATGACGGAATGGAAGAAACCGGAAAAGTGGTTGAGACCAGCGCCCAGCGGCGCCTGATCAATGCCGACTCTTTCCGCCGCCTGACGGCGCTGCTGAAAAAGCCGCAAGCCGTTATGCCTTCTGTTGCGCCAACGCCGGAATTTGTCGCGCCTGCCACGATCTTGCCTGAAGCCTCTGCAGAGGAACAGGAGTTTGAGGCAGCACCCGTTCCACTGCCGGCAGTGGGGCTGCCGCACGAGGTTGAAACCCCTGCGTTGGCATTTGAAGATTCTCAAACCGATTCAATCGCTGAAGAATTGGAATTCCCGGTGGAAATCTCTGCGCCGGTGACGGATGAAGTGGCCTTGCTGCCCGAGACGCCAGCCGAGCTAGAATACCTGCCACAGTCAGCCGTCGAACAAGCCTTCACAGAAACGCCAATGGCGAATTTTGTTGAAGCGCCGCCTGACGTGCCAGCTAGTCCAACGGTTGCTGAGGTGCACGAGCTGGAAGTGGCTTTGCCAGAAGAGCCAGCGGCAGAACCAATTGTTCTGGAGGCCACTGCCTTCGCACCTGAGGTCGCGCCGGATGAACCCGAAGATTTGGCAATTCCTTTAGAGCCTGCGCCTGAGCCACAGGTCGGGAAAATGGCCGTGACCGAAGCGCTGCAACCGCGGTCACGCCGGTTGCGGCAAAAAGCATCGGACGCTTTCTCCATCATTCCAGATCCGGCAGCCCAACGTGCAGTTCCGCTGACTCCACAACAAGAGGCAGAAAGTGCCGAACTTGCCCAATCGTTGATGGACATGATGGCCGCGAGCGCAAGTGGTGGCCAGCCGCAGGAGCGCGCTCTTGCCGCTGATACGTTGCTGCGTCTGTTGCCCAGGCTTCCGCCCCGCACTCGCACCACATTGGCCGAGCGCCTCACCATGATGGACGCGCCACCACCGTTCCTGGTGACCAAGTTGAGCGCCGATGGCGATCTCGCGATCTCGGGCCCGCTGCTGGAAGACTGCATGCACATTACCGATGATAATCTGCTGCAGCTCATTGACTCCGGCAATGGCGACAAGCGCCGCCTCATCGCCCGCCGCCGCCGCATCAGCAAGCCAGTGTCTGAAGCCTTGGCTGCAACCGACGACACATCGGTGCTGCTCACGCTGGTGCGCAACCAGGGCGCTGAAATTTCTCAGGACGGCTTTTCGCTTCTCGCCCACTCAGCCGCGGACAGTATGGAAATCCTCACGCCTCTGTGCACCAGACAGGATTTGCCCGTGCATTTTGCGTTTGAGCTGTTCTGGCTGGCCCCGGCACAGCTGCGCCGTTATCTGCTCAGCCGCTTCCTCACGGATTCGGAAAATCTCACCAAGATCCTCAGGATCACCATGGATTCTCATGGCGAGGAGCAAGCGCCCGCACCCGGCGTTGATCTGGAAGCCGTTGGCAAGGCATTGATGCGCTTCATGAGCGATGATGCATCTATGGCTGATCGTGACGAGCAAGTCTCAACGCTGGCCAGCGCTGCAAAGATCAAGCCAGCCACGGTTGAGCGCATCCTCCAAGATGATCAGGGTGAACCGCTGATGGCACTGCTGAAAGTGGTCGGCGTGCCGCGCTCAATGTTGGAAGCCGACATGCCGAGACTCACCAAAGGCGCGCAGCGATTGATTGATCCATCGCGCAGCCTTGCCGAAGTGCAAGCCGTCTTTGACCAACTGTCTTTCACCAAGGCGCGCATCTTGCTTACCTATTGGGATTGGTCAACGACCAAGAGCGGCCCTTACGCAGCGGTCAACTGACGCTGCTCGCCACAATCGTTAAGAATTTCTAAATTTATTTGGCTCGGACTCTTGCGGATCATGAATCGCGGATTCATACACAAGGCATCGCGGGTCGGGGGGTGATTCGCGGGTTGGGGACGGCGATGAAGAACACGGCAGAATACAGCGCTTTTCGCGCACAACTTGTTGTGCCGGAACACCGGCAGCTGTTTGATTATTGGATGGAATGTTGTGCGGGCCGCTCCATGCCCTGCCGCAATGACATCAAGCCCAGCCAGATGGTGAAGCTTCTTCCCGGTATCAGCTTGATTGATGTCTCCGAAAATCTTGGTGCGAGCACCGTGCGCCTTGCCGGCACGCGATTGCGTGAAATTCATGACCGCGAGATTACTGGGCAAACCATCGAGTCTCTCGATTGGGGTGATAAGCGCGATTATTGGCTGGCTGCCTATCGCCGCACAGTGGAACAAGCCCAGCCAACACAAGGCGTGCTGAAGGGACCGCGCGTGCACAAGGAACATATGGTGCAATATTGGCTGCGCCTGCCTTTGAGCTGTGGCGATGATGAGCGCGCGGCCATGGTTCTGGGCTACGATTATTTCGTGCCCGCCGCACACCAGCATGTACGCGAACTGCAAATCGCCTGAGATCCGCAAACATTAAATTTTCTGCTGGCTAAAAATTCCTATTGACTTTTGCTTGGGCCAAAATAAATGTATTTTCCTAGAAAGGGAAAATATATGAGAAACTCATTTACACTGCAAACTGCCGCTCCTGAAACCATCACTGCTGAAAGCCCGCTTCTGCGCCTGTTCCAGCGCAAGGATGCCGGGGGCAAGGCTTACATCGATACCCATCAATTTGCCGCAGGCGAAAAGCTGCGCTCTGATTTTGAACGAGCCCATCTCGCGCCCCGCGTGGTGAGCGCTTATGCGGAATCAGCAGGCTCTGGCGGCCGCCATTGGCAGATGAGCGACAATTCACTTGAGAAGACCAGCCTGGGCACTTTGGCCGCGCGTGACAGGCTCCACGCCGCATTTGCGGAAGTGGGGCCGGAACTTTCGGGAATTCTCTATCAAGTTTGCTGCCTGGCCGCGGGCTTTGAAACTGCAGAGGCCGCACTGAATTTGCCGGTGCGCAGCGGCAAGGCCGTGCTGGCTTTGGGTCTCACGCGCCTGGCCCGGCATTATGGCATCGTGAAGCTACACAGGCCCAAATCCCGCGATCAGACTGCACATTGGGCCATGGATGACTATCGCCCCAAGATTCCAGCGGATGGACCGCAAATTTGAGTGGCCGACAGTTGTCGCTTTATTGCAACACACCAAGCGGGTTCCGCAAAATTTGGAAAATCAGATTGCAAAGATACTTAGATACTATTAGGAGTTGCGGTTGACTGAACTGGGAAAGATTTAAGATGATCAAGAATACGTCGCTCGTAATGACCGTTTGGCCTTTTCGGCCTCATTGCTCTCGGGTGGTGCTGTCTTTTCAGCTGATCTGAGCGCACCAGAGGCGTCCGCCTTTAAGCCCTATGTCAGCGTCTTCGGCGGAGCAAGCTTGGGCGCTTCGGTCAAAACGAATTGGAGCGATGGTCCCGAAACCGAAAAGTTCAATCTCAATACGGGTTGGTCGATTGGTGGTGCGGCAGGTATGAAATGGAATGACCTTCTGCGCGCTGAAATTGAGATCAGCCACTCGCAATGGTCTGGCAAGGACGTCGTTGTGCAGTATGCGGCGAGCCCTGCAAGCAACTATGCCGCGACTGGAACAGTGGCGGCAACCTATCTCCTCGGGAACGTTTGGGCCGATCTGAAAACCAACACGGCCTTTACGCCCTATGTTGGCGGTGGTTTGGGCGTTGCCTTTGTTAACACCTCTGGTGTTCGATGGGACGATTCCACCTGGGGCTATGTCGACGGGTCGCAGACTCACTTTGCATGGCAACTTGGCGCCGGATTGAAGTATGAATTAAGTGAACAACTGTCATTGGATGTTGGCTATCGGTTCAAGAACGTTGAGGGCCTTCCGTTTGTAAACGGAAACGGGAACGGGAACGGCCATTTTATCAATGGCAGGCTGAGTTCTCATAACATTGAAGTTGGCCTGACTTACAACTTCTAACATCATTGAATCTTGATTGAAGTTGAAGCACCGCCTTGTTTGGCGGCGTTTTTCTGTTTGGTCTGGGACGCTAAGACTTTTCTGCGATTGACTAAAGCGCTGCCGCTGCGTCGGCCTTGATTCGTTTGATCATCGAGGCAACGCCGTTGGAGCGTTGCGGTGTGAGATGTTCCTTCAGTCCCAATCTTTCAAATTGCGCGAGGGCATCATAAGCCACAATTTCTTTCGCTGTGAGCGGCGCGAACATGAGGAAGACAACTGCGATCAGGCCTTTGACGATCAGGGCGTCACTGTCGCCCACCAGTTTGAGCTGCTTGCCTTTCAGCCCATCCACCAAGGTGGAGTGAATCCACACTTGGCTGGCGCAGC
>JAYTIG010000139.1:0-2096 GCA_043731995.1 Hyphomicrobiales bacterium | reverse complement strand
GGGTGGGGCCACCAAGCGCGATGTGCCAGAGAATATGTGGATCAAGGATCCGGATTCTGGCCAGATGGTGTTCTACAAGGAACTGGAATCCAGCCAGTTTGTATTTCCGTCTGGTCACCACCACCGCATGCCTGCGGCCACGCGCTTTTCATCCATGTTTGATGGCGGAGAATTTGAGAAGCTGCCTATGCCCACGGTGACGGTTGATCCATTGAAGTTCCGCGCCGAAAAGAAATATACGGATCAACTTCGTGACGCCAAGGCCAAGGCCGGTGTGGAAGATTCTGTGCAGGCGGGCTTTGGGCAGGTGAATGACCAGCCCATGGTGATTGCTGTGCAGGACATGGGTTTTATCGGTGGATCTCTCGGCATGGCGGCGGGCGATGCCATTATTGCCGCGATGCGTTATGCCGTTGCCAAGCATTGCCCCTTTGTGATGTTTGTGGCTTCCGGTGGTGCGCGCATGCAGGAGGGCATTCTCTCGCTGATGCAGTTGCCTCGCACCACCATCGCCGTTCAAGAATTGCGCGCCGCCAAGCTGCCTTATATTGTGGTGCTCACCAACCCGACGACGGGCGGTGTGACGGCTTCCTATGCCATGCTGGGTGATGTGCATCTTGCTGAACCCAATGCCATTATCGGCTTTGCGGGCCAACGCGTGATTGAGCAGACCATTCGTGAAAAACTGCCGGAAGGATTCCAGCGTTCGGAATATCTCAAGGATCACGGCATGGTTGATATGGTTGTTCATCGCCATGAGATGAAGGCCACAGTGTCGCGTGTTGCACGGCTGCTCAGCAAACAAGATGCACGGGCCATGACAGGCGCGCTGGTGCCTGTTTCCGCCTGATCTATCATGCGCAGTGATGCCATATTGATGCGGCTATTGGAGCTGCATCCCAAGATCATTGATCTTTCACTGGCTCGGATGGAGCGCCTGCTTGCGCTGCTGGGAAACCCAGAACGCAACCTGCCACCGGTCATTCACATCGCGGGCACAAATGGCAAAGGCTCAACTCTTGCCATCACGCGCGCCATCATGGAGGCGGCGGGACTGAAAGTTCACGCCTATGTCTCGCCGCATCTGGTGCGTTTTCATGAGCGCATCCGCCTGGCCGGAAAATTCATTTCAGAGCCGGAACTTGTGGCTCTGCTGGAAGAGTGTGAGGCGGCCAACGGCAAAGAGCCCATCACCTTCTTTGAGATCACCACTGCGGCGGCCTTCCTTGCATTCTCGCGGACACCTGCAGACTATCTGCTTCTGGAAGTTGGCCTTGGCGGAAGGCTGGACGCCACCAATGTGATCGATGGGCCTGCAGTGAGTGTCATCACTTCCATCGGCCTTGATCATCAGCAATATCTGGGTGAGACGGTCGAAGAGATTGCGCGCGAAAAGGCGGGCATTCTGAAGCGCGGTTGTGTCGGCGTGCTCGGCGCCAATGCGCCAGAGGTGCGCGAAGAGATCGAACGCGTGGCGGAACGTACCGGGGCACCATTGAAGATCGCAGGACAAGAGTGGCAGAGCTACACTCAACATGGCCGATTAGTGTTTCAGGATGAAGATGGGTTGCTAGACCTGCCTTTGCCTGCCTTGCGAGGGCCGCATCAGATTGACAATGCAGGCAATGCCATCGCTGCCCTTCGTGCATTGAATGATCCACGCATCACTGAAGACGCCATCGCGACTGGCCTGCGCCGCGTGACATGGCCCGCGCGCATGCAGAACCTTGGAGAGGGGAAGCTTCGGGCGTTTGTTTCGCAGGGCACCGAGCTTTGGCTGGATGGTGGGCATAACGGCCCTGCAGGGCCGGTTGTGGCGAGTGTCTTGCTTGAGATGAGCAAACGCGGGCCCAAGCCGTTGGTGCTGATCTGGGGCATGCTGAACACCAAGAATCCCGGCGCCTTCGTTGCCAATTTCAAGGGGCTTGCGGATGAAGTAATTTGCATGGCCATTCCAGACGAGGTGAATGCCATTCCGGCTGCTGATTTGGTGCAAGTGGCCGCGCGCGAAGGGATCAAGGCCACTGCGGCAGCATCGCTCCATAAAGCATTGGAGCAGGCCTGCCTATGGCATCCTGCTCCACGCATTTTGATCT
>JAYTIG010000138.1:0-5662 GCA_043731995.1 Hyphomicrobiales bacterium | reverse complement strand
CCATCCGCACCAAGGCCAATCGAGTCATGCGTCATCACAAAGATCGAGCGAATGCCCATGAGGGCCGCCAAGCGGATCGATGGACGGCAATAATCGGTAAAGCAGAAGAACGTGCCGCCATAGGGAATCACGCCGCCATGCAGCGCCATGCCGTTTATGGCGGCGGCCATGCCATGTTCGCGGATGCCGAAATGGATGTAACGCTCACCATAGTTCGCGGCGTCGAGAATTTTCATGTCTTTTGAATTTGTATTGTTGGAACCGGTCAAATCGGCCGAACCACCAATCGCCTCAACCACCACGGGGTTGAAAACATTCAAAGCGTCTTGCGAAGAATTGCGCGTGGCAACTTCAGGCGGATTGGCCGCGAGAGCCTTTTTGTATGTGGCAATCGTGGCATCAAAATTCTTCGGCAATTCGCCGGACATCACGCGCTTGAATTCAGCCTTCATCGGCGAGGCGGCCAGGCGGGCTTCCCAGGCCTCACGCGCAGACTTGCCACGCGCGCCGACTTCGCGCCATTTGGCCAAGATTTCCGCGGGCACAACGAAGGGCGGATACTCCCAATCCAGCGCCTTGCGTGCCACGGCAATTTCTTCGGCCCCAAGCGGCGAGCCGTGAACGGCCTTGGTACCCTGCTTGTTCGTCGCACCAAAACCAATGATGGTGCGGCAAGCAATCATGCTGGGGCGATCGGCGTGTTGGGCTGTGTTAAGCGCTTGATACACAGCATCTTGGTCCATGCCATCGACGCGCACGACGTTCCAGCCCGAAGCGGCGAAACGTTGAAGCTGATCAGTGGAATCAGCCAAGCCCACTTTGCCATCGATGGTGATGCCGTTGTCATCCCACATCACAATCAAATTCTTCAGGCGCAAATGGGCTGCCAGCGACAAGGCCTCCTGGCTAATGCCTTCCATCAGGCAACCGTCGCCACACAGCACATAGGTTTTGTGATTGACCAGATCATCGCCAAAGCGCGCGTTCAAATGGCGCTCAGCAATGGCAAAACCCACGGCATTGGCGATGCCCTGGCCCAGAGGGCCCGTTGTAGTTTCAATGCCGGTGGCATGGCCGTATTCAGGGTGGCCTGCGGTGATTGAACCCCATTCGCGGAAATTCTTGATCTGCTCAATGGTCATGTCTTTATAACCCGTCAAATGCAGCACCGAATACAGCAGCATTGAGCCATGGCCGGCCGAGAGAATAAAGCGGTCACGGTCAGGCCAATGTGGCGCTGAAGCATCAAATTTCATGATGTCTTTGAAAAGAGCCGTTGCCACGTCGGCGCAGCCCATCGGCAGGCCCGGATGGCCATTATTGGCCTTTTGCACTGCATCCATGGACAGGGCACGGATGGCATTGGCCATGGTGCGGGGGGAAACGGCGGTATCGGAAATGGACATGGAAGTTCCTCTCTGGCGATGGCAGGTGGCGGAATTTGCGCCGCAACCTCTGGCAATGGGCTTGATAGAACTCCATATCAGCCAAGGCCGGGGAGTCAATGTGCTGACTTTCATCCCACTTAGGCCATTTTGTGTGTGTAACGAATCAGTTATGCGAGCCAAGTTTATGTGCTAAAAGGGAAATCATACCTTGTGGGACGGGCCAACAGGACGGGGTAACGGATGACAGAAATCAACAAGCTTGATGCTGCTTTTGCACGATTTGAACGTGCATTGGGCCAATTTGAAACTGTCACACAATCGCATGTGGAAGAAACGCGGCGCTTGAAGACTTTGGCCAGCGGTGCAGATGTTGTGCAGCGCGATCAGCTGAAGCTGCAAGACCAGCTGGACCAAGTGCGCCAAAAGGCCGCCGAACTGGTGGACACTTCAAAACAAGCGGCTGGCAAGATTGACACTGCCATGGGCCGTATTCGATCCGTGCTCCATTCCAATAGCGGGGCGTAGAGCATGGCCAACGTTGTTGTCACAGTTGCTGAGCGCCCCTACACCATGCAATGCCCGGATGGTGAGGAAGACCATCTGCGCGAATTGGCGCTGTTGCTGGACACCGAAGTCACACGCATCAAGCAGAGTGTCGGCTCCATTGGTGATATCCGCCTGCTGGTGATGAGCGGTTTGATGGTGGCTGACCGCCTGAGCGAAGCCATTCAGAAGATTGAAGCGCTGGAAGACCAGGTGCAGGGCCTGCGTGAAAGCCGCAACGTGGCCCAGACCCAGCTCAAAACGCTCGAAACCAATCTTACAACGCATCTTGACCGCGCCGCCCTGAGGCTTGAGGCGCTGGCCAAGGCGATGGCGTAATCACTGCGGCGGATATCGCAGTCAATCACGCTTTCGTGATTCACGCCCATGTGAATGGCAATCGGCCTTAATTGCGTGGGAATGTTGCAGCACGAACAATCGCACTGATTGTTCTGTCTCCGGAGAAAACCCATGAAGTACTCAATCAAGATCGCCGCTGCAGTTGTGGCGCTTGCAATTGCTGGCAGCTCGCTCATTGCGCCAGCCAGCGCCGCAATGATGATGAAACATCATCATCACCGTCATCATCACCACGTGATGATGAAGAAGCATCACCATCACCACCACCATATGATGATGATGAAGAAATACTAAGGCAGCCAAATTGCAGCGGCCCGCAAGTCACCCTTGCGGGCTTTTTTGCATCTTGATGTGAGAAAAGTGGCGAGCCGCCATGGCCGTGGGAACCAACGATCCCTGGTCCCTACTTGCGTAGGTGGGCGCCGTTTGTGCCAGACCACGGCCCAGCACAGGGACAGCTCCCGAGTTAATCGTTTATAGGCCCTGGGAAATTAGAGTTCCATCACGCGCCGGGCAGCATCGCCAAGGTCTATATAGGGGCCGGGTGCCGGATTGTCTACGTGGCGGGTCCAGACTATGGGGAGGAATGGCCAAACACATCGCCCTCATTACCTATCTGGTTCGTGACTATGACGAAGCCATCGCGTGGTTTCAGGCCGCGCTGGAATTCAGATTATTTGAGAACACGGACATGGGTGGCGGCAAGCGCTGGGTAGTGATGGGGCCAGATTCAGAGCGTGGTGCCCGTTTCCTCCTCGCCAAACCCGCAAATCCGGAACAAGCAATCGCTGTCTGCCAAGCTGCCGGAGGCCGCGTAGCCTTTTTCCTCCACACCGACAATTTTGCACGTGACTACGCCAACATGCTTTCGGCTGCCGTGCGCTTCATCGAATCACCTCGGCACGAAAGCTATGGCACGGTTGCCGTGTTCGAAGACCTTTACGGCAACCGTTGGGACTTGTTGGAACCTAAGGCGTGATCTCAGGCGGCGTGCGCCATGTCTCTTTCAAGCCGCGTAATTTCGTCTTTCACGCGCAGCTTTCTTCGCTTGATTTCCGCCAGTTGCGAATCTGTCGAAGCCGGATGGCCAATGGCATCAGCAAGCTCTTTTTCCAAAGCCTGATGCTTTCCGATCAATTCGTTGAGGTGGTTTTTAAGGCTCATTCCAATCTCCCGGTACGGTCGTTGAAACTCAAGCATGCACGGCATGAATCCGTGACAGGATGATGACATAGAAATCCCCTCTTGTCGATTGCCCTGCATACGAATAGGGATAAATTTGAAAGCTGATCAGCAAGAGGTTAACGCACGGCGATGGACAAGCTGCAGGAAGTTCAACTGCGCGGCAAGTTGCAGAATCTCTATCACCAGCACCGGGACCTAGATGTTGCAATTGAAGCCCTGAAAGACAAGGGCACGGCTGATCCCCTGCAACTGCAGCGCTTGAAAAAAATGAAACTTGGCCTCAAAGACCAGATCAGCAAGATCGAGAATCTCCTGATCCCCGACATAATCGCCTGAAAAGGACAAACCATTGAAACCGCAAGTCGCCATCATCATGGGCAGCCAATCGGATTGGGCCACGATGAAACATGCTGCCGAAACGCTGGAAGCGTTGGATATTGCTTTTGAAAGCAGAATTGTCTCGGCCCATCGCACGCCAGAGCGGATGTATGACTTTGCCAAGGGTGCCAAGAAGGCGGGCCTCAAGGTGATCATTGCAGGAGCTGGCGGGGCAGCACATCTGCCGGGCATGACAGCTTCTCTCACCACCCTGCCGGTTTTTGGCGTGCCGGTGGAATCAAAGGCGCTGTCTGGGCAAGATTCACTGCTTTCCATTGTGCAGATGCCGGGCGGCATTCCGGTGGGCACCTTGGCCATCGGCAAGGCCGGAGCGATCAATGCCGCATTGCTCGCCGCGCGGGTTCTGGCACTGCAAGACGAAAAGCTGGCCAAGCGCCTGGAGGACTGGGCGGCAAAGCAAACGGCGTCCGTTGCTGCATCTCCCAAGGACGAGGCCTGATGCAGGCCCTTCCGCCCGGTTCTACCATTGGCATTTTGGGCGGTGGGCAATTGGCCCGCATGCTGGCGCTGGCGGCGGCGCGGTTGGGCCTGAATGCGCGGATTTTCGCGCCCGAGCATGACAGCCCGGCCTTCCAAGTGGCTGCATCACATATCGTTGCTCAGTACACGGATCAAAAGGCCCTTTTGGAATTTGCGGCAGAGGTTGATGCCGTGACTTATGAATTTGAAAACGTGCCGTTTGCGGCTGTTGCATTCCTGGAAAAACTGAAGGCCGTGCGCCCCGGCTCCAAGGCTTTGTGCGTGGCGCAAGACCGGCTGAAGGAAAAAACCCTGGCGCGCGAATTGGGCGCGATGACGGCAGAATTCCGCGCCGTGAATTCGCTGGAAGAACTCAAACGCGCCATTTCGGAAATCGGCCTGCCTGCCGTGCTCAAGACCACACGCTTTGGCTATGACGGCAAAGGCCAGGCCAAGATCAATTCCGCCACAGACATTGAGCCTGCCTGGGCTGCGATGAAAAACCAGCCTTCGATTCTCGAAAGTTTTGTGAATTTCAAAAAAGAAATTTCCGTTATCTGCGCCCGTGGGAGTGACGGCCAGTTTGCCGCTTATGAGCCAACTGAAAACCTGCATCGCAATCACATCCTGCACACGTCCACTGTTCCGGCCCAAATGCAGCCTGAATTATCGGTGGAGGCCGTCTACATCGCGCAGCGCATTGCCGAGGCGCTGGATTATGTGGGGGTGATGGGCGTTGAGTTCTTCGTGGGCGAAGATGTACTTTATGTGAATGAGATCGCGCCACGGGTGCATAATTCCGGGCATTGGACGATGGACGCCTGTGTGATCAGCCAGTTTGAGCAGCATATGCGCGCGGTTGCGGGCTGGCCGCTGGGCTCCACCTACCGGCATTCCGATGTGGTGATGACCAATCTTTTGGGTGAAGAGGCAGGCAACTGGCAGGTGCTGGCGGCCCAGCCGGATGTGGGCCTGCATCTCTATGGAAAGGCCCAAGCAAGGCCCGGGCGCAAAATGGGGCACTTCAATAAGATCAGGCCGCGCAGGGTGTAATTGCAGATCAAAGTGGAGCTCCGTCACCCCGGCGCAGGCCGGGGTTGGGCTTCGGCTGGGTTCAGCGCCCGCGAATAAAGCCCGATCCCGGCCTTCGCCGGGATGACGAACTAAAAAGGGTGTGTCCGGCGCTTCCTATCCCAATCCTAAAAGAATCCAGCTTGCTGCCAGCGCGCCCTTGTGTTAGGACGCGCCCACCTTGGGGCCCGATATGGCCCCTTTTGCCCTTTTAACACTTTTAAATTTCGAGGTTTCGCTTGCAAGTTATCGTTCGT
>JAYTIG010000137.1:0-2104 GCA_043731995.1 Hyphomicrobiales bacterium | reverse complement strand
AAGATTCTGGCGATCGGCCCGAGGCCTTCCGTTGCGAACAAGGCCTCCTTGCCCGGAAAATCTATTGCCAGAAAGCGCGAGGCATCATCCAGCTGCGGCGTGCGCCCGCCTTGCTTGAACCATGAGTGCCCGATCACCACCGCCAACCCCGCTGCCAGCATGTTGATGGCCACGCCGGACACCACTTGATTGCCGCGCTGGTTGATCGCGGCATAGCCATGAATGAGCGAGAAACCGATGGAGATGAGAATGCCACAGGCAAGCCCGGCCCAGGCCGAATGGAAATAGGACGCAGCAGAAGCGGAGATAAAGGCAGAGGCCAGCATCTTGCCCTCAAGCCCAATATCCACAATGCCGGAACGCTCACTCCACAAGCCTGCAAGACAGGCGAGGATGAGCGGCACCGACATGCGGATGGTGGAGGACAGAATTTCAGGAAGGATTGAGAGTTCCATGGTACCTCACTCCACCTTCGCAAAGATTGCGCTGAGCCAGGGGCGGAAAGTTTGTTCGAGCGCCCCCATGAACAGAATGACCAGACCTTGAATCACCACCACCATGTCGCGGTTGATATTCTGGTTGGCGAAGGAAAGCTCTGTGCCGCCCTGATAGAGCAGGCCAAAGAGCAATGCCGCAAACACGATGCCCAGCGGATGCGAGCGACCCATCAACGCCACGGCAATTCCCACAAAGCCAGCACCTTGCACGTATTCGAGAACCAGGCGGTGCTGCGCGCCCAGCACTTCATGGAAGGCCATCAGGCCAGCCAGGCCGCCAGAAATCGCCATGGTGATCATGATGATGCGGGCCGGTTTGATACCGGCATAGATCGCTGCATCCATATTGGCGCCGACCGCACGGATTTCATACCCCAGCTTGGTGCGCCACAGCAGATACCAAACCGCCCAAGCCACACCGAGCGCTACAAACACACCGGGATTAACGGGTGAGGCCGGAAGCTTCATGCCGACCACGCGGCCAATCTCGCGCGCATTCATGATATAGGCATCATCAATGGCGCGGCTTTCAACCGCCATCTTGCCTATCGGGCGGAACACCATGTTGATCATGTAAACCATCACGCTGGAGGTGATGTAGTTCAACATGATAGTGGTGATCACGATATGGCTGCCGCGCTTGGCCTGCAAATAGCCGGGGAACCAGCCCCATAATGCGCCGACGGCAAAACTCGCCACAAGGCAGATGAGCAGGGTGACAGGCTGGGAAATCCAAAACGGCAGAACACTTGCCAGCGCGCCGCCGATGATCAAGCCCGGTGCAGCAGCACCAAGGCCGCCGATATAGGCCTGGCCTTCGCCACCGATATTGAACAGGCCCGCATGAAATGCCATGGCCACGCACAAGCCAGTGAAGATGAAATTCGTGGCGTAATATATGATGTTGAACCAGCCGGAGAGTGAACTCAGTGGCGTGCTGAGCAGGATCCATATTGCCTGAAACGGGTTCTCGCCAATGATCAGAACCACAAGCCCTGCAACAATGAAGGCAATGGTGAGATTGATCAGCGGGATCAACCCGACATCAACCCAAGTGGGCAATTCTCCACGCGAGGTCATGCCGCCTCCTTGGAAACACCAGCCATCAGCAAGCCGCAATCACGTTCACTCACGTCGGGCGACACTTCGCCCATCACCCGGCCTGAGAACATCACCAGAATGCGGTCTGACAGAGAGCGGATTTCATCCAACTCCACCGACACAAGCAAAATCGCCTTGCCCTCATCGCGCAAACGAATGAGGCTGCGGTGAATGAATTCAATGGCGCCAATATCAACGCCGCGTGTGGGTTGGCCCACGATGAGCAGATCAGGGTTGGAACCGATTTCGCGTGCCAGAATGATCTTCTGCTGGTTGCCGCCGGAGAATTTACCGCTCTTGAGAAAGGGATCGGGGGGCCGCACGTCAAACTCTTCCATCTGCTTGCGTGTCTGATCAATCACGGCATTGCGGTTCAGCCGGAAACCTTTGCCAAGCGCCGGATTGTATTGGTAGCCGAGAATGGCGCTCTCGGCAGCGCTGAAAGATGTGATCAAGCCACGGTGATGCCGATCTTCCGGCACGTGGGCCATGCCGCGGCGGCGCAA
>JAYTIG010000136.1:0-5695 GCA_043731995.1 Hyphomicrobiales bacterium | reverse complement strand
TGTTAAAGCCGCGCTGACTTTGGCGGATCAAACCAAGATAGGCATTGTTCACCAGCACATGAATATAAGGCACGTTGAATTGCGCAGCGACGGCCAGTTCTTCGACCATGAATTGAAAGTCATAATCGCCGGAAATGGCAACAATGGCGGAATCAGGATCAGCCACACGAACGCCAATCGCCGCAGGCATGGTCCAGCCGAGAGGGCCAGCCTGGCCGCAATTGATCCAGCCACGCGGTTTGTAGACGTGGAGGAATTGCGCGGCGGCAATTTGTGAGAGACCGATGGTGGACACATAGGTTGTGTCGCGGCCAAAGGCCTTGTTCATTTCCTCATAAACGCGCTGTGGCTTGATGGGAGACTCATCAAAATGGGTGCGGCGCAGCATCGTGCGCTTGCGTTCCTGGCATTCTTTCAACCAGGTCGAACGGTCCTTCAGCTTGCCTTGCTTTTTCCATTCGGCTGCAACAGCGACGAATAGTTCAAGTGCGTGCTTTGCGTCTGAGGTGATGCCGAAATCGGGGCTAAACACGCGGCCAATTTGCGTTGGTTCAATATCGACATGGGTAAACGTCCGGCCCTTGGTGTAAACTTCCACTGTGCCGGTGTGGCGGTTGGCCCAGCGATTGCCGATTCCCAAAATGTGATCAGAGGCCAGCACAGTGGCATTGCCATAGCGGTGGCTGGTTTGCAGACCCGCCATGCCCACCATTTGCGGATGATCATCGGGAATGCTGCCCCAGGCCATGAGTGTCGGCACCACGGGAATGCCGGTGATCTCGGCAAATTTTACCAGAAGATCGGAAGCATTGGCGTTGATGATGCCGCCACCTGCCACAATCAGCGGGCGTTCTGCTGCATTGAGCATGGCTAGCGCCTTCTCGATCTGGGCGCGCGATGCGGCGGGCTTGTAGACCGGCAAGGGTTGATAGGTTTCGGGATCAAATTCAATTTCACCGGTCTGCACATCAAAAGGCAGATCGATCAACACCGGGCCGGGGCGGCCGGAACGCATCAGGTGGAAGGCCTGTTGGAACGTGCCGGGAACTTGCGCTGGTTCACGAACCGTGACCGCCCACTTGCAAATGGGCTTGGCAATCGATTCAATATCGACGGCCTGGAAATCCTCCTTATAAAGGCGCGCACGCGGCGCCTGGCCGGTGATGCACAGAATTGGAATTGAATCAGCCCAGGCTGAATAAAGCCCGGTGATCATGTCGGTGCCGGCCGGGCCTGATGTGCCGACACACACGCCGATGTTGCCGGGCTTGGCGCGGGTATAGCCTTCGGCCATATGGGCGGCCCCCTCAACATGGCGGGCGAGAATATGGCTGATGGTGTTGCGCGGGCGCATGGCGGCATAGAACGGGTTGATAGCAGCCCCCGGCACGCCGAAAGCCTGGCGAACACCTTCAAGCTCCAGGATGCGGACGGCAGCCTCGGCAGCAGTCATTTTTGGCATGGTATTCTCCCTGGATTAAACCTCACTTTCGGCTTTCCCAATCAACACGTCCAATATATTATGCGGCTAGATTGAGAGGTTTTTGATATGGAACTTCGTCACGCCCGATATTTCCTGGCCCTTGCCGAGGTGCTGAGTTTCACTGTGGCAGCAAAACACCTCAACATCTCGCAACCGCCGCTCAGCCAGCAAATTGCCGACCTTGAGCGCGAGCTCGGCGCCAAGTTGTTTGAACGTCATAGCCGGGCCGTGAAACTCACGGCAGCGGGCACCGCGTTTCGCCGCCATGCTGAAGCAATGGTCGCCCAGGCCACTTTGGCGGCAGCAGAGATCAACGCCATTAGCCGTGGTAGTTCTGGAATTCTCAATGTGGCGGCGACAAGCTCGGTATTATTTTCCGGCCTCGCCTCTCGTCTGTCGGCGTTCAAGACCGCTAACAAGGATGTGGAAATCATGATCCATGAATTGACCCCGCATGAGCAAATTGACCGGCTGGGTAGTGGTCGAGTTGATGTGAGCTTTCTTAGATTCGCTCCAAGGGAACTCTCATTCAACGTTCAACCCGCGTGGAAGGAAAAAGTGGGTGTTGTCGTTCCACCCTCACACCGCTTGGCCGTTAAATCATCGGTGAGGATCGCGGCCTTGCGCGAAGAGGAGTTTGTGTTCTATCGGTTGCCTGAATCAGCCTTTGCCGAACATCTTCACGCAGCTTGTACTGAACAAGGCTTTGCGCCGCGCATTGTGCAGCAAGTAGCCGAGGCCTTCTCGGTTGTCAGTCTGGTTACAGCGGGACTTGGGATAGGCTTTGTGCCAGAACGGATTGGGCGGCAATCCGATGCACATTATTTGCCAATTACGGGGCCTTGCCCCCATGCGGACGTCCATTCGCTGATCCAGAGGGATGCCACACCACTGGCACGGCGCTTTGCTGAGTTTGCAAAACTATGACACCTTAGCGATGAAACCAGATCTGGTTGCCAACGGGCAGTTCCAACTTCCGTACAAAAAGGATAAAGATAGTATTAGGCCCAACGGCGTGGCGAGAGGACCAGAATGACAAGCATTGGCACTAAGACAACGAAAGCTTCAAAACGCAAAGAAACCGCCACACGACGTGCAGTTCTCGCCGATCAACGTGTTCACGAAGAACTTTACGCTGCAATTATTAGCCACAATATCCCACCAGGAACGCCGCTTTTGGAAGATAGTCTGGCAAAGGCCTTTGGCGTCAGCCGAACGGTTATCCGCAAAGTATTACAGCAGCTTTCTCACAAGAGGCTTGTCGATATTGTTCCCAATAAAGGCGCTTCTGTTGCCAAGCCTAGCGCCGAAGAGGCCCGCAAAGTTTTCGAAGCGCGGCGCGAAGTTGAACAAATACTGGTTGGGCGGGCGGTTGCGACAGCAAGCGACGCTGACTTGAAGTCTTTGTTCAAGCTCGCCAAGGCTGAAGAACTAGCACATTCCCACGGTGCCAAATCAGAACGATTGAAACTTTCGGGCGAATTTCATCGGCAATTGGCGGCGCTGGCGGACAATAGTGTGATGGAAGGCTTCCTTGCGGAACTGGTATCCCGCACTTCGCTAATCATCGCATTGTACGAGTCACCGGGCGCTGTACCCTGTTCTCACACAGAACATCTTGAAATCGCCAACGCCATTGTATTACGTGACAAAGCGAAAGCCGTGCAATATATGGAGCATCATCTCCGCCATATTGAAGCGCAAATTGACCTCACCGCTTCTAACCAGCCACCCAATTTCAATACCCTTTTTTCTGCGAAACCAGTTCGCCGCAAGAAGTCGGCGTGAGCCACTAATTCCGGTCGTCGGCCCCATTTGCGCGGGGGGGTGGTGCATAGGATTTAAGTGTCCCAACATAGGGCTTGTGCAGGGGATAGGCTAAATCACCGCGCTTGCTGGTCCTCAAACCGAGGCTCACCAAGGCTTCTGCAAATTTCACTGCCGCAGCCACTCCATCAATCACCGGCACTTGCAGGTGATCTTCGAGGTAACGAGTGAGATCGGCCATGCCCGCACAACCTAAAACGATGGCGCCCGATTTATCTTCGCTGACGGCTGCCTCACATTCGCGCAAGATCATGTTACGGGCGTTTGAATTGGGATTGTCGAGCTCAAGAACCGGGATGTCGGTGGCGCGAACCCGGCGGCAATGATGTTCCATGCCATAATTACGCACCAGATGTTCAGCAATGATCCGGGTCCGTTCCAGCGTCGTCACCACTGAAAAGCCGGTTGCCACAAAGCTTGCGGCATGCATAGCAGCTTCAGCAATGCCAATCACCGGGCCTGCAGCAATCTCGCGGGCTGCAAGCAAGCCCGGATCGCCAAAACAGGCAATGATATAAGCATCCGCAGCCGGCTTCTCGTTTACGGCATCGACGAGCCCTACAATACTCATCGCTTCGTCATAATGGCTCTCGATGGACACAGCACCAGTGCGCGAAGTTACAGCAATAATCTCTGTTCCCGGGGCCGACACTGCTCTAGCCGCGGTGGCAATAAGGTCGGTCATCGATTGCGTTGTATTCGGATTAATGACTTTGATTTTCATGGCTTTTTCCTCAACTCGGCTGGTTCGCAACATCTCTTGGCATACGCCGGGCAATTATGCAGTCTGCCCATTTTCTTATGTTTTGTATACAATGTTGTGTTTTCTATTGCATATTTCTTTGATCTCATCCAACATATCGACACTTCCGCTGCTGCAAGACCCGCCAAGAGGACAAAAAGCACCGGATCAATGGGAAAACGTCGTTTTAAAAACAGAAGGACAATATCAATGGTAAAATCATCATATTTCAGCCGCCGGGTCCTGCTCGGCTCTGCTGCAGCCATAGCCTTGGTGGCCGGATCGTGCGGCGCATTTGCCGAAGATGCAATTCTGAAGATCGGCTTTGTCGGAGTCACCAGCGGCCCTGCAGCCGCATGGGGCACCTCAAATGTCCGTTCAATGCAAACGCTCGAAGCCATGTACAACGAGGCCGGAGGTGTCAAGATCGGCGACAAGACATACAAAATCCAAGTCATAACATTCGATGATCAAAAGGATCCCAAGCGGGCCGTTGAAGGCATGGAAAAGATGGCTCAGGAAGGCATCCACTATGTTGTCGGACCAAACGTCGATGACGGCGCTGCTGCCGTCCGCCCAGTTGCCGAAAAAAATAAAATCATATACTTCCCCTACGCCTTCCCGAAATCACTCTATCAAAAGCCCGCATCCAACGCCGTACTCGGCATGATTGCCAACTATCAATCAGGCCCGGCGATCTACAAATACCTCAAAGACAACAAGGGCGTGAAAAAAGTCGCTTTCATTGCCGCCAATGAATCCGATCCGTTGAGCCAACGTGATGGTGGTGTCGCCGCCGCAAAGGCGTTGGGTCTTGAAGTGGTTGCCGAAAAAGATACCTATCAGAACGACACGCGGGACTTCACGCCTGTCTTGACGCCAATCGTCGCTTTGAAGCCGGATCTCATTGTCCTCTCGGGCGTGTCCCCGGCAAATGCTCCGCTGTTGATCCGCTCAGCCCGTGAGCTTGGTTACAAAGGCCTGATCTCCACCGAGACAGCCCAGGACGCCAAGGTGCTGGCGGAGGGTGCTGGCGAATTGGCCAATGGCTTCATTTCAGTTGGCGGCGCATCAACACCCGAAATCGCTTCGGACCAGATGAAAGCCTTTGTTGCACGCTATACAAAAATGTTTGGCGAATACAATGACGAGTCCAACACCAAGGTCTATGCGCTCGACTATATTCTCGACACGATCAAGGCCAATCCGGCCGCCATCGACAATATTGATGAGTTTAAAAAGACCATGGATACATTCTCGGCACCAAACCCCTATCTCAAGGGTGATGCCAAGCTGAGCTATGTCGGCATGACGTCCTTCGGCCAGAAGCGCCAAGTTGCGGTTCCCATGGTTGTGACCGAATACAAGGACGGCGCATTCAAAACCTTATTCGTCGGTACGGTTGACTAATCCTCCCGGTCGCTGAACCATGGGAGAGGTCCGACATTTTGTCGAACCTCTCTCACATTGATGTTTTGTTGATCGGGACGGTGAAATGATGGAACAAGTTATAGCAAACGGGCTCTATCTCGGAACGCAGTATGCGTTGATCGCGCTTGGCCTGACACTGATATTCGGCCTTATGAACGTGCTGAATTTTGCCCACGGGCAGATGTATGTCTTGGGCGGATTTATCACATATA
>JAYTIG010000135.1:0-5696 GCA_043731995.1 Hyphomicrobiales bacterium | reverse complement strand
ATCAAGGCCCCTGTGGCCACGGCAAAGCCGCTGGTGCGCATATGTTCGGGCAGGCCGTTGAGGCTTGCGGCCTGGCCCAGGCGAACCGGGCGTTGAAGCACTGCGGCGGCGAGATCACGCAGGCCCGGAAGCTGGCTCGCCCCGCCGGTGAGTACCACTTTTGCGCCCGGTGCGCCGGCAAAGGCGCCATGCGCCAAACGGCCCGCAATAAGTTCAAATATTTCTTCAAGTCTTGCGCGCAAAATATTGGTCAACATGGATTTTGGCACCTTTTGTACGGCGTCAGTCCCGCGCTCTCCCAAAAGCGGAACGGCGAGCATATCGCGCTCCCCATGGCCACCTTGCAGCACTGTGCCCCACAGCGTCTTCATGCGTTCGGCATGGGCCACCGAGGTTGAGAGCCCTTGGGCCACATCACTGGTGAGGTGCCCACCGCCGAGGTTGAGGCTGTCGGCTGCCACCAGTTTTTCGTGGCGCAGCAACGCCAGTGATGTCACTGCACCGCCCATGTCGATCACAATTGTGCCCAAGGCGCTTTCATCTGGTGCCAGAGCAGCTTTCGATGCGGCATAAGAAGACAACACGAAACCTGTCGGGTTGAGATGGGCGCGTTCGATAGCTTGAGTCAGGTTGCGCAGATAGGCCGGCTCTACCGTGGTGACGCCAAGTTCGACCAGCAATTCCTCGCCGTGGAGCCCAACCGGATTGGCAATTTCGCCCACACCGTCCAACACGTGACCCACGGGGTGAAGATGCAAGATGGCGCGCTTTCCCACTGCCAAATTCTGTAGCGCGCTGGATACAGCGTGTTCCAGATCGAAAGGCGAGACCACGTTGCCTTGCGTGAGCACGCGGCCCTGATAGCTGGCCGAAGCCGGGCGGCCGCCACTGATGGCCACCATCACATCGGAAATGGAGGTTTGCGCCATGCGTTCGGCTGCATCCACCGCCACACGGATGGCGCATTCTGCGGCATTAACTTCAACAACGCTGCCAGCACGAATACCGCGCGCCGCAGTTTGGCCAAGACCCAGCACGCGCAGACGCTGGCGCGGATCAACGCTGCCGCGAAATTTTGGGGGCTGCACCTCAGCAATCAGACAGGAAATCTTGGTGGAGCCGATATCAAGGGCAGCAATCGTAGTGGATTTGGTGGCGGGCCCTGCCCCTTTGCCGAAACCCATGGCCTGACGGCCAGCAATCTGCACGACGTTCATTCTGACGCAACCCCACACACAAAACCCGGGCGCAATGCGCGCCGGAATAGTTATTTCTTTGCAGCCATTGGCGCTGCCGTCACCAAGCCATCCGCAGCTTCGGCAACTTGCACCGTCATTCTTCCCGGCGCGCGCATGTCCAACATGCTGATGCCTTTCGACAGAATGGCCTGATCGCGATCAAGCCTGCCCACAAGATTCAATGCCTCTGGAACGCCCTGCTCAGGCAACGCCAGTTTGACGCCATTATCGAGATAAAGCGTCCAACGCCGATTGCCCACACGGGCCGCACCAGTGACATGCTGTTGTAACGCAGGAATGGCTGATAAGTCGTTAACCAGTTCTGCGGCGGCCGTGTTGGCACCATCACCAGTGACCAGCGGCAAATGGTTGGCCAACAGGAAACGCGGTTGGCCCATTGCAACGCCTTGATCGTCAATCAATGTCACCTGCTGGTTCATTTGCCACAGCGCAATGGCGGTGCGCTCGGCCACATTGATCTTGAGCGTGTTGGGATATTCGCGTTCCACGCCAGCGGATTTCACCCAGGGAATGCTCTCAAGTGCTTTGCGCGCGGCACTCGCGTCAAAGCCGATGATGGGTTTGCCGGGGCGCAAGTCAAGAGCGGCCAGAATTTCTTCAGGGTCATGCTGGGCCAGACCACTAATCTGGATATGATCAGCAGCAAGGCCAACAATGCTTGCCAATCTGCCCGGCAGTTTGCTCCAGGGGCTGGCTTCATTGTCGAAAGCGCCGCTCCGAGAGGCACCGTGCACCAAGGTGATGGCAACAGTCGTGCAAGACAAGGCGAGGGCCGCCGCACGCAACAAGCGCGAGTCAAAAACTGAAATGAAGCCCTGTGCTGTGGCAGTGAATCTGTTCATCTGTTCACCGAGGCGTCATTCACCATCCAGGTGACGAGCTGTTCGAAGCTGTGGCCCGCATGTTTGGCGAGTTCCGGCACAAGTGATGTGCCTGTCATGCCGGGCTGGGTGTTCACCTCAAGCAGGATCAATTCGCCCTTTTCGGAATTGGTGTCGTCATAGCGGAAATCACTGCGTGAAACACCGCGGCAACCCAGCGCCTGATGCGCCAACAAGGCAAACTTCTGACACTTGCGATAAACATCGTTGGGAATGTTGGCGGGCAGGATGTGTTCAGATCCACCCTGGACATATTTGGAGTCATAATCATAGAAGCTGCCTTTGGACACGATGTCGATGACGCCCAGCGCCACATCGCCCATCACGGCGCAGGTGAGTTCGCGGCCTGCGATGAAACGTTCCACCATTGCAGTCTCACCAAAAAGTTCGCGCTCATCGAGAACTGCAATGGCAGGGCCATTGGCGGAGGATTGCACAATATGCACTCCTACACTGGAGCCTTCGGCCACCGGTTTCACCACATAAGGTGGTGACATGGGATGGCGGGAGGCCACATCTTCCAGTGAAACCACGAGGCTTTCGGCCACGGGAATGCCTGCCTCGCGGAAGAGGGCTTTGGACTTTTGCTTGTCCATGGCGATGGCGGAGCTCAGCACAGCCGAATGGGTGTAGGGAATTTGCAACGTCTCAAACAGGGCAGCTGCCGTGCCGTCTTCGCCCCACTTGCCGTGCAGTGCGTTGAACACACAATCGGGTTTCATATCGGCAAGCACTGTGCAGATCGTCTCGCGCTTCACGTCCACCATGATGGCGTTGAAGCCCGCGTTGCGCAGCGCCTTGTAACAGGCTTCGCCCGATGCCAGCGACACCTTGCGCTCGGCCGACCAGCCACCCATCAAAACGGCAACAGTGATTTCCTCCGGCCTGCGGTTGCCCCAAATGCCACCCAAGCTCATGCGGCGCCTCCGGCCATTATGCCGATACGCTTGATCTCCCATTCCAACTCAATGCCGGACGTATCTTTAACGCGCACGCGGATGGTTTCACCCAGTTCTTCAATCTGGGCCGCAGTTGCGCCACCTTCGTTGATGAGAAAGTTGCAATGCTGTTCAGAAACTTTGGCCGGGCCGATGGCGAAACCGCGCATGCCGGCCTTGTCGATCAATTGCCAGGATTTGTTGTTCGGTGGATTTTTGAAAGTGCTGCCGCCCGTCTTGCTCTTGATTGGCTGGGTAGCCTCGCGCGAGGCGGTGATCTTGTCCATCGCCGCAATAATTTCGTGCCTGTTGCCGGGCTTGCCCTGAAACAAGGCTGAGGTGAAGATCATATCTTCTGGCGCACCACAATGACGGTAGGTGTATTTCATATCCGCATTGGAGAGCACTTTGAGTTCACCTTTCCGGTTGAAGCCACGCGCCTCAACCAGCACATCCTTGGTTTCGCCACCATAAGCCCCGCCATTCATGCGAAGCGCACCACCTATGGTGCCGGGGATACCTCTCAGAAAGGTTAACGCATCGATACTATTCTCAGCCGCAAACCGGGCAACGCGCACATCAAGCGCAGCTGTTCCGGCGCGGATGCGGTTTTCGCTTTCCAGCGCTATATCCATGAAGGCGCGGCCAAGGCGGATCACGACACCGGGCACTCCGCCATCGCGCACCAACAGGTTTGAGCCGACGCCGATCACATAGATGGGAATGCTTGCGGGTGTGCCTTTCAGAAAGGCTCCGAGATCATCCTCATCGGCCGGAGAATAGAGAACCTCTGCCGGGCCGCCAACGCGGAACCAGGTGAGATCAGCCAACGGCGCGTTGGGTTCCAAGCGCCCGCGCAGGGTTGGCAGCTTTTTCAGCAGGGTTTCACCATCAAGTCTTGCCATGATTCAGGCCTTGTCGATGGCGGCGAGTTGGCCCGGCAGTGCATAGGCCCACTGAGTAATGGTGCCAGCTCCCAAGCAAACCACAATGTCACCCGGTTTCACCATGCCATGCACGAGGGGGGCCAATTGTTCCGGATTATCAATCTTGAAAACGGCGCGGTGGCCGCGATCTTTCAGGCCCTGCACCAAATGATCATGGGTGGCACCTTCGATGGGTGCTTCACCTGCGGCATGAACAGGCGCAATGATCACTTGATCTGCATTGTTAAAGCAGGTGCAGAACTCATTGTATAAGCTATGCAAACGTGAATAGCGGTGGGGCTGCATCACAGCCACGACCTGGCCTTTGGTGACACGGCGCGCGGCTGAAAGCACGGCGGCGATTTCCACCGGATGGTGGCCATAATCGTCAAACACCGTCACGCCATTATGCTCTCCCGTGCGTGTGAAGCGGCGTTTGACGCCCTCAAATTTCGCAAGGCCTTTGCGGATGTCTGCATCACTCATGCCCAGTTCCCGCGCGACGGCGAGCGCGGCCGTGGAATTCAGCGCATTGTGATCACCCGGCATGGCGAGTGCGAGATCATTGATTTCATGCACCTCGCCTGTGCGGCGGTTTTTCACTCGCACCCCGAAATGCGTAGCACCGTTCTTGAACTCGCCATCCACCAGGCAATAGTCCGCCTGCGGGCTGCGGCCATAGGTAACGACGCGGCGGTCTTTCACTTGCGCAATCATCTCTTGCACTACAGGATGATCGATGCACAAAACAGCAAAACCATAGAAGGGAATGTTTTCGATGAAGCGCAGGAAGGCTTCTTTGGCCTTATCGAAAGTGCCGTAGTGATCGAGATGCTCAGGGTCAATATTGGTGACGATCACCACATCGGCGGGCAGCTTAACGAAGGTGCCATCTGACTCGTCGCTTTCCACCACCATCCATTCGCCCTTGCCCAGGCGGGCGTTGGTTCCATATGCATTGATGATGCCGCCGTTGATGACGGTGGGGTCAAATTTTCCAGCGTCGAGCAGCGAAGCAACGATGGATGTAGTGGTCGTCTTGCCATGGGTGCCCCCCACCGCCACGCAAGACTTGAAGCGCATTAACTCGGCCAGCATTTCGGCGCGGCGCACGATGGGCAGGAAGCGCGCACGGGCCTCGACCAACTCGGGATTGTCCGGCTTTACAGCAGAAGAAACGACAACGACGGCTGCGTCTTTCAGATTCTTAGTGTCGTGGCCGATCATCACGTCAATGCCAAGCTTGCGCAGGCGGGCCACGTTGTAGTTGTCGGAGATGTCCGTGCCTTGCACTTTATACCCCAGCGTCACCATCACTTCGGCAATGCCACTCATGCCAATGCCGCCCACGCCGATAAAATGAATGGGGCCAACCTCGCGGGGCAGTTTCATGCTTTTGTCTCTCCACTTCGACCCAAACCGTCAGCACCATCCGGCGGTGCTGGTCAACCCGGGTGCAATTCCAAATCTTTATGGCGCCAATATGGGCCGGGATTTTGCCGCGAGTTTCTGGGTCACATTGGCCAGCCTTTCGGCGGCGTCAGGCACACCATGATTCAGGGCTGCAACGGCGGCCTTCTTAAGGGCTTCGGGCTTGTCCATCAACCCACTCAAAAAGCCTGCAAATTCCGCAACTTTCAGCTCGCCCTGGGGAAATACCCAGCCTGCCCCGGCCGTGGCGAAGCTTTCGGC
>JAYTIG010000134.1:0-5701 GCA_043731995.1 Hyphomicrobiales bacterium | reverse complement strand
CGGCAGCACAGGGGGCCATGCGCATTCAAGAGCTGAGTTCCGACTTGCCGGGAAGATCGCGCATGAAATTTTCAGGCATTGTGTTTCCCGGCGAGGCGGCAGCGGAGCTGGGCGGCAATCTGGCTTTTGAAAGCAGCGACACGCGCGCCTTCGCGCAATGGCTTTGGCCAGAAGGCAAAGACGCGATTGCAAAAGTGTGGAATGGCCAGCGTGGCCGCCTGAAAGCCCAGAGCGAAGTGAATTGGGGTGGCAAACGCTTTGGCTTCCAGAATTTCCAATATGAGTTGGATAGCCTGCCCGGCAAAGCCGAGCTTGGTGTGACGCTAGGCCAAATCCCTGCACTTGATCTCAAACTTTCGGCCGAGTCCTTTGATCTTGGCTCCTATGTGACAAGCGGGCTTTCTGGTTTAGCGGGCGCACAAAGCCTTCTGGGCGTGATCCCCAGCACTGACAGTTTTGAAAAGAGTGTTGATCTTTCGTTCGGCAAACTCTTGGTCAATGGTGTTGAGGCGCAGAAGGTGGGGCTGAATTTTGACTCCAGCGCTTCCGGGCTGGAGATGAAGAGCTTTGACATTGGCGCTGTTGAGGGCGCCGAGGTCAAAGGCAATGGCCTCATCTTGATGGGGCCAGATGGACCATCGGGTGATATCAAATTCGCCGTGGGTGCAGCCCGTCCCCAAGGCCTCATGCGTCTCATGGGTTTGCTGCCACAAGGGCCTGAACCCAAATGGGCGGGGGGCTTTGCACAAACCGATCTGCGCGCCGATCTCAATGTGAAGCCTGGCAAGGATGAGCCGCTGGTGAGCTATTCCGTCAGCGGCAGCAGCGGGCCGTTCAAATTGGTGTCCTCCGGCACCTTGCAACAGCTGGCTGCGGCGGGTGGTGCGGTGATTGGCTTTTCAGGCATGCTGACTTCACCCGATGCGCGCGATTTGCTGAAGCTTGCTGGCCTTTCTGTGCCGGGCGTGGGCGTGGGAGATGGCACGCTTTCGCTCACTACTTCGGGCAATGGCGCAGAAGGTTATAAGTCAGCCGGTAATTTTGACGGTCTGGGCGTGCAGGCCGGGTTCAGCGGGCTCTATCATCCGCGCGCTGACGGGCTTGGGTTGGATGGCACGTTCAAACTCACGGGCGCAGATGGCAAGGCGTTGCTGACAGCTTTGGGCTGGCCGCTCTATTCGGGTTCAGCAGCACCACTCAGTGCCAATATCGATGTGGCCGCAGAGAAAGATGGCCTTTTGGTCAAAGCCGCCACACTGCAGGCGGGAAAGCAGAAGCTTACCGCTTCGGGCCGCGTGGCACCGGGCGGCGTGGTGAAGCTTGATGTCTCCGGCGGCAGTTTCCGGCTGCAGGACATGCTGGCACTTGCGGCCTCGCCCTGGGGTGGGGAAAGTGCCTGGCCCAATGGCACATTTGAGACGGGTTGGCCTTATGGTCTTTCGGGTGAAATATGGCTGAGGCCAAATGCGCTGGCTGATGTGTTGGGCGAGCCTTTGGGCGAAGCCGTGGTGGGGCTTTCTTCTTCCAGCGGGGGCCGCGCCCTGAGCATTGCCGGCCGCCGTGGCGATGGCCAACCCCTGCAGCTTGATGCCAGCCTGAAAGCAAAAGGCGCTTCCTTCGCGCTTGAGGCCAATGCCATTTATCCTTTCACTTTGGAAAAGGTATTCACGGTGCCTGGCAGGCCTGCGGCCCTCGCGGGAAAGGCACTGCTGGAAGGCAACTTTTCGGGTGAGGGGCGCAGTGCCGCGGGCCTGCTCAGCAATCTCGCGGGTTCTGGAACAGTGTCGGTGGAACAGGCGCGGGTGAATGGCCTGGCACCAGATGCGTTCTTTGCCGCAATCAAGGATGTGAAGGCGCAAGATGAAATCCAGAAGGCCTTTGCGGCGCTGACCGGTGAAGAGGGCTTTGCGTTGGGTGAGCCGCAGAAACTTTCCTTTCAGATGAAGGATGGCTTGGCCACGGTGATGCCGCTTAATGCAGAAACGGCGGAAGCCGTGGTTTCGATCACGCCACAGGCTGATTTGCCCAATGACGAATTTGCGGCACATCTCAGCCTGCAATCCAAGGCGCAGGCGGACTTGCCGCCTTTGGTGTTGAGCTTTGAGGGGCCTGCGGGTGCCATGGTCATGCGTTCGGATGCGGCAGCCCTTTCCGCCAAGCTGGGCACGGCGCTGATCAATAAAGACATGGAGGCGCTGGCCAAATTGCAACAAGAGCAGGAGAAGGCCGCAGCGGATGCTGCCGCGCAAGCGGATGCAGACAAGGCCAAGTTTGACGCCTTCCAGGCCCAGCGCAGCGAGCTTCGCCTGCAGCAGCGCATGATCAAGGTTTATGCCCAGCAGCGCGCGCTGGATGCCTCAAGGCTGAAGGCGGCGATTGATGCTGCGATTGTGCAGGGGCAGGTGATCGACAAGGAAGAGAAGCGGCGCTTGCTGGAGCGATTGAAAGCAAATTAGAGCATGCTGTCTTTTGAAAGAGTCACCACTCCTTCGCCGGAATGACGGGTGATGGAGAGCAGAGGTTCCGAGCTAACCTTGCATCCTTCGCAAAATCCAAACTCTGATTGCGCTGGAGAGATTGCGGCCATCGCGGCCCGCATCAATCTCGCCCACCAGTGCGGCTACGGATTTACGCTCCGCGGCAGCGGCAACTTTCAACGCATCCCAGAATTCCGGCTCGAGCGACAGTGATGTGCGGTGCCCGGCGATGCTGAGGGAGCGTTTAAGTTCATTCATCCCGCTTGTGGCCATCGAGATTTTTCGCGCGCAGCTCTTCAATCTGCTGCATCAATTCCTTGTCGTCCTTGCGGCGACCGAACTTTTGGCGGTTCGTCGCGGCCTCTTGCTCGCCTTCGGCGCGGGCCTGGGCCTTGCGGGCTTGGCGCAAATTGACCACCTCGCCCATTATGATGGCCCCAGCATTTTTTCAGGCCGCACGATGGCGTCGAAATCCGCTTCGCTGATGCCTTCCTTCAGCGCCTCTTCGCGCAATGTGGTGCCGTTCTTGTGCGCCGTTTTGGCAATCTTGGCGGCCTTGTCGTAGCCGAATTTCGGGGCCAGTGCGGTCACCAGCATCAGTGAGCGATCGAGATTGGCCTTGATGTTGTCTTCACGCGCCACAATTCCGCTCACGCAATTGTCAGTGAAGCTCATCGCCGCATCGCTCACCAACTGCACGGACTGCAAGAAATTATAGGCCATCACCGGGTTGAATACGTTCAGTTCAAAATGCCCCTGGCTGCCTGCAAAGGTAATCGCCGCATTGTTGCCGAACACCTGAATGCAAACCTGCGTGAGGGCCTCGCACTGCGTGGGGTTCACCTTGCCGGGCATGATGGAGGAGCCCGGCTCATTCTCCGGCAATTGCAATTCGCCCAGGCCAGAGCGCGGGCCTGAACCCAGAAAGCGAATGTCATTGGCGATCTTGAACAGCGCTGCGGCCACGGTGTTGATCGCACCATGCGTCATCACCATTGCATCATGCGCCGCCAGTGCTTCGAACTTGTTGGGAGCAGAAGTGAAGGGCAGGCGCGTGATATTGGCAATGCGCTCGGCCACCTGTTCAGCAAAGCCCACAGGCGCGTTGAGGCCGGTGCCCACCGCCGTGCCGCCCTGGGCCAGTTGCATCAGCATCGGCATGGTCTGCTCAATGCGGGCGATGCCGTTATCCACCTGTTGCGTGTAGCCCGAAAATTCCTGGCCCAGCGTCACCGGCGTTGCATCCTGCGTGTGGGTGCGGCCGATCTTGATGATCTTGGCAAATTGATGCGCCTTGTCATTCAACGCGTTGCGCAGGTGTTGCAGGGCTGGCAACAGGCGGTGATGAATCTCCTCGGCGCAGGCAATGTGCATGGCCGTGGGATAAGTGTCGTTGGAAGATTGGCTCATGTTCACGTGGTCATTGGGGTGCACGGGCTTTTTTGAACCCATCACCCCGCCCAGCATTTCAATTGCGCGGTTGGAAATCACCTCATTGGCATTCATGTTGGATTGCGTGCCTGAGCCCGTCTGCCATACAGCGAGGGGGAAGTGCTCATTCAACTTGCCCTCCATCACCTCTTGCGCGGCGTTGATGATGGCCGCAGCGAGTTTCTTGTCGAGCAAGCCGAGCGAAGTGTTCGTCTCCGCCGCCGCGCGCTTGATCACGCCCAGTGCACGCACCACCGAGGCTGGCTGCTTTTCCCAACCGATGCGGAAATTTTGCAAAGAGCGCTGCGCCTGCGCCCCCCAGTATCTCGAGGCCTCAACCTCAATGGGGCCAAAGGTGTCAGTTTCGGTACGGGTGGTCTTGGGCATGGGAAGTCCTATGATCGGCCGATATCAAATTCTTTTTACTACCATACCGTCATGCCCGCGAAAGCGGGCATCCTAGTTTTGAAAATTGGCCCTAGGTTTGGGCTTGAGGTCAAACGGACATTCCCGCTTTCGCGGGAATGATGACGGATATTCTGTGCGCGGGAATAGCATGGAAGGCCTGGGGAGGCGAGGGGGCTTAAGAATAGCAGAAGTTCTTGCTTGATCTGCGTTGTCAGCACACGCTACAGAAAAATCTGAATATTCATGGTTGAGTCCTGTCACATGGAACGCGAACTCCTTTTTGGCCTGATGGCAGAAGCACTTGTACGCCTAACGGCCGATAAGTGGGAATTTCCCCAACCTGCCCGAACCGCTGCTATCGGCAGCGTGGAGCCCGTTCGTGCCAAAGCGGGCGATGCGGGCCATGGCCAGCTTCTCACCGCGTTCACACATGGTGGCTACGTCCTTGCTGAACTTGGAGTTACAGAGATCACTGTGGACGCTGGTCGCGGTTCGAATTGGAGATATCTGGTCAACGGAAATGAAGTGGCGAAATTTGTAGCTCAGAATTTGAGATCAGGTGAAAGCCCTTTCCCGGAATTTGAAGCCGTAGCCCATGCGTGGATCATGTGCGCCGAACATTTTGGGATGATTTCTTCGCGTAGAAATTTGTTCATCCCGCATGATGACATGGTGCCCTGTTTGGATTCGATGACGCGCAATGGTTACGCAGAAAAGTACGGAAATCAATTTCTGTGGACCGATGCCGTTGGCAAGGCAATGCAAGAGGCTTATCGGTGGAGTGATGATAACTTGTCGTTGGCTAAAATCGAAGAACGAGTGGTAGATGCCGATCTTCAGGAGGCGATTAAGACTATGCCTGAAATTGTGAGATTGGCGGCATTGCGCAATGATGCACTTGCGGTACAATTTGCGCTCTGCAATTCATGGTCAGATGGGCAGTGGAAGGCACCTCCGGAAGGCGCAAAATTATCACTGTTTGGTGGAATTGGGCGAGCGCAGCGATTTATTGAATTGATCGTCAATAGCAAAAAGCTTTCGAAGATTAATTGATAGCGCGGATTCGATCTCACGTAGGTTACGTTTGGCAGGGCAGATTTTTGGCATAAGACTGCGTCCAAACTGAAATATGGAATGGGTTAGCCGCGCTCAATAATGATACCTGGACGCCAACACGCGCAGCTCATCCTTCTCAACCTTGTAGACAAGCCGATGTTCCTAATCGATCCGGCTCACGCCCCTAAGCCGCACTCCGAAACGCCTTCACCGCAATCTTCTTCTCACCCTTCCTTGCAGCGGCAAGGTCATGTGCGGTTTGCATGCGGCACAAGGTTTCGGCGTTCAGGCCAAAAGCCTTTTCAAAGCGGATGGCCATATCGGCGGAA
>JAYTIG010000133.1:0-2115 GCA_043731995.1 Hyphomicrobiales bacterium | reverse complement strand
TTGCTGCCGTCAACGACGTCTTGCCGTGGTCAACATGGCCAATCGTGCCAATGTTGCAATGCGGCTTGTCGCGTTTGAACTTCTCTTTTGCCATGGCTGACTCTCCATCAATCCAAAAATTACGAGTATTTCTTTTTGACTTCTTCGGCCACCGCAGTTGGAACCTGCTCGTAATGGTCGAATTGCATCGTGTAGGAAGCGCGGCCCTGGCTCATGGAGCGCAGGTTATTGATATAGCCAAACATGTTGGCCAGCGGCACCATCGAGTTCACGATTTGCGCATTGCCGCGCGTGGACGTGCCCATGATCTGGCCACGACGTGAGTTCAAGTCACCGATCACACCACCCAGATATTCATCCGGAGCCGTGACTTCAACTTTCATGATGGGTTCGAGAAGAACCGGCCCAGCGGTTTCGAAAGCCTCGCGCATTGCAGCGCGTGTGGCGATTTCGAAGGCGATGGCCGAAGAGTCAACGTCGTGGTAGGCGCCGTCAATCAGGGCTACCTTCAAGTCAACAACCGGGAAGCCGATCAGCGGGCCAGAAGTGAGAACAGAGTTCAAACCCTTTTCAACACCCGGGATATATTCTTTCGGCACTGAACCACCAACAACCTTCGATTCGAAGGAGTTGCCGGCACCCTTTTCTGCGGGTTCAATTTCCAGGATGACGCGGGCATATTGGCCCGTACCACCGGTTTGCTTCTTGTGGGTGTAGTCTTTCGTAATCTTGCGGGTGATGGCTTCGCGGTAAGCCACCTGCGGTGCACCAACCAGAACTTCAACCTTGTGGGTGCGCTTGAGAATGTCCACCTTGATGTCGAGGTGAAGTTCGCCCATGCCCTTGATGATGGTTTCGCCTGATTCAGAGTCAGTCGAAACGCGGAAAGAAGGATCCTCAGCAGCGAGCTTGTACAGCGCCACGGCCATCTTTTCCTGGTCGACCTTGGTCTTGGGCTCAACCTTCATCTCTATGACGGGCTCAGGGAATTCCATCTTTTCGAGAATGACGGGCTTGGCCGGATCGCACAGCGTGTCGCCGGTGCGGGTATCTTTCAGGCCAACGAGGGCGACGATGTCGCCAGCGTGGGCTTCAGCAATTTCTTCGCGGTTGTTGGCGTGCATGAGAACCATGCGACCGACACGTTCAGTCTTGTCACGGGTGGAGTTCAGGAGCGATGTGCCCTTGGCCAGAACGCCCGAATAAATGCGGCAGAAAGTGAGAATGCCATATTGGTCATCCATCAACTTGAAAGCCAACAGGGCGAGCGGCTCTGTATCTGACGAAGGACGGGTGGTTTCGCCACCTGTCTTGACATCAATGCCCTTGATCGCCGGGCGATCAAGTGGCGAAGGCAGATAATCGCAAACCGCGTCGAGCAAAGGCTGCACGCCCTTGTTCTTGAAGGCAGAGCCACAAAGAACCGGGAAGAACGAAGCGTTCAACACAGCCTTGCGGAGCAGCTTCTTGATGGTCTCGTTGGCCATCGGCTTGCCTTCGAGATAATCCGTCATCGCCTGGTCATCAAGCTCGGCACAGGCTTCGATCATCTCGGCGCGCGCCTGTTCAGCGGCGGCAAGCATGTCGGCGGGAATTTCTTCGTCGTGATATTTCGCACCGAGTTCTTCGTTATCCCAGATAACGGCCTTCATGCGAACCAGATCAATGATGCCCTTGAAATCAATTTCAGCGCCAATCGGCAGCTGGATCGGAACGGGCCTGGCACCCAAACGATCCTTAATGTCCTTGATGCACTGTTCAAAGGATGCACCGGTCTTGTCCATCTTGTTGCAGAACACAATACGCGGAACCGCATATTTGTCGCCTTGGCGCCAAACGGTTTCAGTTTGTGGTTCAACACCCTGGTTGGAATCGAGCACGCAAACAGCGCCGTCAAGCACACGCAGCGAACGCTCAACTTCAATGGTGAAGTCCACGTGGCCGGGCGTATCGATGATGTTCAGGCGCTTGCCGTTCCAGATCGTGGTCGTGGCAGCAGACGTAATGGTGATGCCGCGCTCTTGTTCCTGCTCCATGAAATCCATGGTGGCAGCGCCGTCATGCACTTCGCCGATTTTGTGGCTCTTGCCGGAATAGAACAGAATGCGTTCCGTC
>JAYTIG010000132.1:0-2120 GCA_043731995.1 Hyphomicrobiales bacterium | reverse complement strand
CGCCGACATGGAAAAGCGCATGCGCGAAGCGGCCGCGAATTTGGAGTTCGAAGAAGCCGCAAGGCTGCGTGATGAAGTGAAGCGGCTGAAGGCCGTGGAGCTTGCCGTGATGGAAGACCCACTGGCGCGGAGTTCAAACATTCAGGATGCCGAAGCCAGCTGGCCGCAACCGAAACCGGATCAGCGAAGGGCGTCGAGCAAGGCGGGCAAGCCGGGGACAAGGGCTTATCGTGGGCCGAAGAGGTAGGTCAACATGAGTCGTTCAAGGAACCTGTCGGACGAACTGTATGTCATCGATTTGTGCGATGAAATCCTTGAGGAAAAAGGCAAACGCCAACATCGATTTGATTTCTTGCGAGGTGACCCGGGCAAGCACGGTCGCTCAACACGCTTGCCCGTAGACGCCTTTTATGAGAGTCAAAAACTCGTTGTGGAATACATGGAAAGGCAACATGCGGAATCTGTTCCTTTCTTCGATAGACGATTGACTGTGAGTGGTATCTCGCGCGGCGAACAGC
Organism: Hyphomicrobiales bacterium; assembly: GCA_043731995.1. Lineage (GTDB taxonomy): Bacteria > Pseudomonadota > Alphaproteobacteria > Rhizobiales > Aestuariivirgaceae > Aestuariivirga. The sequence continues at coordinate 1,602 of JAYTIG010000132.1, read as the reverse complement.
GGAAACGCTACGATGAGCGTCGGATTGCAACCTGCTCCCCAAACCTGTCAGCCCCACTGCCTTTTTTGGCAACTGGATTTCCGCTAGGGTGTTCCCTCTTGCGCTACGCGCTTCGACAATTCCATTGAAAAGGAGTGTCAGATGTCGAACACCAAGACCCACAAAGGTACATGTTTCTGCGGTGCCGTTGAAGTGACGGTGACGGGTGAGCCTGCGGCGATGGGCTATTGCCATTGCTCGTCTTGCCGCGAATGGTCGGCCGGGCCCATCAATGCCTTCAGCCTGTGGCCGCCTGAGGCTGTCAAAATTACCAAAGGCAAGGAGAATGTGGGCGTATATCACAAATCGCCCAACAGCCACCGGCAATGGTGCAAGATTTGCGGTGGCCACATCCTGACCGATCATCCCGAATGGAAGCTCGTTGATGTCTATGCCGCGGTGTTACCCTCGCTCGCCTTCACGCCGATGCTTCATGTGAACTATCAGGAAACAGTCCTGCACATCAAAGACGGCCTGCCCAAGCAAAAGGACGTTCCGAAAGAGATGGGCGGTTCGGGCGAACTTCTTGTGGAATGAAAAATTGGATGGGTTCCGCTGACTTGTGAGCTTGCGGTTAGCTGGGCCCCGGCCTTCGCCGGGGTGACGGACGGGAAGGTGTCACGCCCCGCGTCCGCTGTCCCTCGCGACCGCTAACGGCCTACGGCGCAAACCCGCATTGCTTCTGTTCCATGTCGATCTGCTTGGTGATGCGGATGGCGTTTTCGGCATAGGCTTGCGTCACTGAGCCGTGGTTTACGGTTTTGTCTTTCAGCGGGCTCACCGCTTCGCAGAGATGGAACACATGGGGCTCGGAGGATTTTGTCTGCCCGGCTTCCGGCGCGATCCAGTACACCACATCGAGGCCGTTGGGATTTGCAGCACTCTTTGTCGCGGCCGCCACATCAGCAGAATCCCGCGCGATATCCTGCGCCTGCGCTGCCACCTCGGGTGAACAGGCAGTAGTGGGCTGGCCCGCCTTGATCTGGGTTGCGCAGGCATTCATGTCCTGGGTGTATTGCTCTACAGATGGCGGTTTGAAATTCACGCCAAGCAATGTTGCAATCACCGCAAGCACAGCGCCAACGCCGCCCGCGATCTGCTTGTTCTTGGGATCCATGTCCTTGTCCATGAAGATCAGGACAAGCAAGGGCAGGAAGGCGATCACGGTCATGATCGCGCCAAGCTGGTTCTGCATGAAGAAACTGGCGGCATTCGCGCGGGCAGCCGGATCATTCCGATAGGCGGATTTCCACAGCATGCTGCCAGCAATGGCGAAGACGGCGATGCCCACCAGAATGCCGATCAATAGCGGAAGATTGCCGTTGTCGAACTTGTGATGCAGCAGCATGTAAATGCCCGCGATCTCAGCCGCGATGGCCACGATCCAGCACAGCCACGCAAACATGCGAAGGCGGCTGGCGGCGCCCTTCTGGTCCTGGTTTGCGGCCCAGGCTTTGGTGACATCCGGTTTGTTGTCAGGCATGTTCCTGTCCCCCGATTCAAGGTTTGTGCAGGAGGTGCGGCGACGGCTCATCCGATTCCGCCACGCCCTGCATCATTGCT
>JAYTIG010000131.1:0-5728 GCA_043731995.1 Hyphomicrobiales bacterium | reverse complement strand
GCTGGCAGGCCGAAACCAGGCTTGCTAAACCAACGGCCATAATGAAAGCCGCTGCCCGTTTGTCCAATCGCTTGTTCAGTTTCATGCCAATTCCAATTTTTCTCGTGTCATTTTGCCTGCGCTTGAGATTCGAGGCAAGCCGATGATTTTGGCGCGCCTATTCAAACCAAAACCCATCCCGGCCCGGCTTCTCTATGAAGCGATTGTGGCAGCGGCGCGGCAGCCCTGGGCCTACCGGGAAGCACAGGTGCCGGACACCGTGGACGGGCGCTTTGACTTTCTGGTGCTTCATCTCTGTTTGGTGCTGGAACGCCTGGGCCAGGACGTGCCCACATTCAAACAGACCTTGATCGATTATTTCTGCACTGACATGGACGATAATCTGCGTGAGCTCGGGGCAGGGGATCTCAGCGTGGCAAAAAAAGTGCGGCGCATGGCCGAAGCCCTCGCAGGAAGATTTGCCGCTTATGATGCGGCACAAGATAAAGCGGAAATGGAGCAGGCAATTCAACGCAATGTTTATGGTGGCAAAGCTGGCCCGGGCGTTGCGCAATTGGCAACGTATGCGATTGCTGGACGTGGCCTGTTACAAGCACAAGTGTTGGCCGACCTTCAGGCAGGAAAGGTGCACTTCGCATGAGCCGCAAGCCCGTGCCGCAAGTTGAGTTCTCGCGCCCTTTACTGGTGGACCGTGTCCCACGCAAGGGCAGCCATGAGCATTTCAAAGCTGAGGCCGCCGAATGCGTGGCCCTTGCCCGGCGCTTCAACCTGCCCGTGATACACTCTGTTACCGCAAGGCTGCACGCAACGCCCTGGCGTGGTGGCGGGCTGAAGGTGACAGGCGTGGTGGAGGCTGACCTGGAACAGGTTTCAGTCATTTCACTGGAACTATTTCGCAAGAGTGTCAGCTTTCAAGTTGAGCGCTATTTTTTGCCACCCAAGGATTTGGGTGATGCGGTTGAAGATGATGCTGAGCCGATTGTCGGCGGAAGTGTCGATCTGGGTGAACTTGCTGCCGAAACACTGGGTTTGGAGCTTGAGCCTTATCCCCGCAAGCGGGGCGAGCAATTCGACAGGCCAGATGAATCCGCGGCGAAAGATTAGTGTTGTTTCGCATGGCTTTGCCTCTATCTTGGGCAAATCTGCAATGAAACCCGGAATCAAAGCCGCCCCATGACTCAAAAATTCATTCTCGCACTTGATGCCATGGGCGGCGACAAGGGGCCGGAGGTTGTGATCCCCGGTGCCGCACTGGCGCTTGAGCGCCACCCGGATGTTGAATTTCTGCTCTTTGGCGACGAAGCGCAGATCAGGCCGTTGCTTGCCGCCAAACCTGCGTTGCAAGCGAAATCGCAAATTCGCCATGCCGAAATTACCGTGCAGATGGATGAAAAGCCAAGCCAGGCCTTGCGCCGCGGCCGCCACAAAAGCGGCATGTGGCTCGCCATCGAATCGGTGCGAGCGGGTGAGGCTGCGGCGGTTGTGTCGGCGGGCAACACCGGCGCCCTGATGGCCATGTCACGATTCATCTTGCGCACACTGCCAGGTATTGAACGCCCGGCCATTGCCGCAATTTGGCCAACCACGGTTGGTGAAAGCGTTGTGCTGGATGTGGGCGCCACAGTGGGTGCAGATGCCCATCAACTTGTTGAATTTGCCATCATGGGCGAGGCCATGGCGTCCTGCCTTTTCGGCAAGGCCCATCCGACGGTTGGTTTGCTCAACATTGGCACAGAAGAAGTGAAGGGCAATGACTCGGTGAAAGAAGCAGGGCGCATGTTGCGCGAGATGAAATTGCCGCTGCAATATGCGGGCTTTGTTGAAGGTGATGACATTGGCAGGGGCAAGGTGGACGTGGTGGTGACCGAGGGCTTCACTGGCAATGTGGCGATCAAGACGGCTGAAGGCACGGCCAAACAGATCACCAGTTTCATGCGCGACGCCCTGCGCGCAAGTTTCATTTCCAGGGTTGGCGCCTTCTTTGCGGGCGGCGCCTTTGCGGCCCTGCGTGAAAGGCTTGATCCACGCCAACACAATGGCGGCGTGTTTTTGGGCCTCAATGGTGTGGTCGTGAAAAGCCACGGCGGCACGGATGCCTTGGGTTATGCCACCGCAATTGATGTGGCGATCGACATGGTGAAAAACGGCCTCACCCAGCGCATCGCTTCTGATGTGGCCGAGGTTCACACCGTGCTGCAAACACCGCTGCCGCCTGAGGAGCAACCGGCATGATGCGTTCTGTGATTGCCGGCGTGGGCGCAAGCCTGCCCAAGCGCGTGATGACCAATGACGATATTTCCAAGATCGTCGACACATCAGATGAATGGATCACCGAGCGCACGGGCATCAAGTCCCGCCACATTGCAGGCGAAGGTGAAACCACCCGCAGCCTTGCGGTGGCCGCGGCAAAGAATGCGCTGGCCGATGCCGGCCTGGGCGCAGATGCGATTGATCTCATCATTGTGGCCACATCGACGCCAGATAACACCTTTCCCGCGACGGCAACACAGGTTCAGGCGGATCTCGGTATCACCAGAGGTGCAGCCTTTGACATGCAAGCCGTATGCTCCGGCTTTGTTTATGGGTTGGCCACCGCTGATGCCATGATGAAGGCCGGGCAGGCGAATTGCGTGTTGGTGATTGGGGCTGAAACGTTTTCGCGCATTCTGGATTGGACTGATCGTGGAACCTGCGTTCTGTTCGGGGATGGCGCGGGCGCATTTGTTTTGAAGTCCCAGGAAGGTGAGGCTGGAATTCTCGCCTCAAAGCTGCATTCAGATGGCCGTCATTTCGCAAAACTCTATGTGGACGGCGGGCCTTCCACCACCAAAACTGTGGGATATCTGCGCATGGAAGGCCGCGAAGTTTTCAAGCACGCGGTGGCCAACATGGCTGAAGTTGTGCACACAGTCACGGATGCCGCTGGCGTGAAAGTGGCTGACATTGATTGGTTCGTGCCCCACCAGGCCAACAAGCGCATTCTCGACAGCACCGCAAAAAAGCTTGGCGTGGCAGAAGAGAAATTCATCGTTACACTTGATCGGCATGGCAACACATCTGCTGCGTCCATCCCGCTCGCCTTCGAGGTCGGCGTGCGCACGGGCCGCATCAAGCGCGGACAATTGGTGCTGATGGAAGCCATGGGCGGCGGTTTCACTTGGGGCGGCGTGATCGCCCGCTACTGACTCCAGCATTGAGCGAACAAGTGGAATCACTTGTGAGCGAAAAGATGCGACAATGAAAATATCCAGAGCGGAAGGGCGAGCGGATGCGAGCATCCGCCGCTCCAGAGTGGCCCAGCCCTTAAGAAACAGCGCTAAGCCTTTGAGATTGGCCAAATCTTCTTGCCCAAGGCGGAGGAATCTTCTAGTCTCCTGCAAAGTTGCGGAGAGTGGCCGATGAGCAGCAAGACACTGACACGTGCTGATTTGACTGAAGTACTCCACCGGGAAGTGGGTCTATCGCGAACCGAATCGGCCGACATGGTCAATTCCGTGCTGGATTTGATCTCAGATGCCTTGGTGGATGGCCATTCGGTGAAACTCTCATCTTTTGGCACATTCATGGTGCGCTCCAAGCGCCAACGCATGGGCCGAAATCCCAAAACCGGCGAGGAAGTGCCAATTACGCCGCGCCGCGTTCTGGTGTTCCGGCCGAGCCAGATCATGAAGAACATCGTCAATGGCGAAGAGCCTGGCGAAGAGGACGAGTGAGAATGCGGGTTCCCTGTGGCCGGTGGCGTTTGGGTGGCGGCTGTCTGGCGTGCAAAACTGAATTCGAGTGCTTCGATCGGGAGCTGAAGCAATGACAATTGAAAAATCACCGGATGCCTTCCGCACCATCAGTGAGGCGGCAGAAGAGCTGACTGTGCCACAGCATGTATTGCGGTTTTGGGAGACACGCTTTTCACAAATCAAGCCCATGAAGCGGGCGGGCGGCAGGCGCTATTATCGCCCGGCCGATCTGGAATTGCTGAAAGGCATTCACACGCTGCTCTACAAGCAGGGTTATACCATCCGCGGCGTGCAACTGATCCTCAAGGAAGAGGGCCCGAACTACGTGGCCGGCGTTGGCCGTGGCGAAGTGATGCCACGCAAGGCCGATCTGGCCCGCGATGGTGCGCCAGCACCGGGCAAGGCACCAGTGGCACCACGTCCGGGCAAGGCTCCTTTGGCAAGGTCGCTTGGTGAGGCGCCGAAAGTCATTCACAAACTGTCGTCCAACCAGTCTGAGGCATTGCGTGCAGCCCTGAAGGATTTGGGCGATGCCCGGAAATTGCTGGATACTACCGTTTAAGCCCGCCCCATGACATTGGGAAAAATGCTGCGCCTGATGTTGGGCAGCGTTGGCTTGCGTTTTGCTGGTGCTGGCCTTGGCCTTCTCACGCAAGTGGTGCTGACGCGCAGCTTTCCCCAAGCCGAAGTGGGAATCATACTTTTGGCCATGTCCATGGCAGCGGCTCTCAGCGTGGTCGTCGCCTTGGGTTATCCGCTTCTGGCCCTGACCCAGCTGCCACGCTTTTTCGCTTTGGGCATGAAACACCCGGTTGCAGCATTTCACGGGACTTATCTGCGAGACCTGCTGACCGCAACTTTGGTGGTCGCCGCGCTGGTGGCCTTGGCAGATGGTGTGAGCGACTTGAATTACGGCTTCAAACTGGCGCTGCTGTTTGGTGCCCTTTCGGCCGTGCCTTCAGCCATGTTGCGTTATAACTCCGCTTTGGCCAATGGATTGCGGCGCTTCAATCTGGCCTTTGTGCCCGATTTCATTTTCCGGCCCGGCCTGTTTTTTATCTATGTCGCCACCGCATTCCTGCTCGGGCAACGGCTCTCACTTGTTCATGTGCTCATCATTTACGTGAGCAGCAATGCGGTGGTTGCCTTGGGGCAGGGGCTCATGATGCACGGGCAAGGCATCAAATTGCGCGATTGGTTTGAAACCCGGCGCAGCTTCACATTGGTCCTGCGCCAGCGCGCCGTGGCTCTGGCCATTGTTGGCGCAGTGACGGTGATGTTCGCTGATCTGGTGACGCTGACAGGCAGCTGGTTCCTCAGCCATGATGATCTGGCGATATTGGGGCTTTCTGTCCGGCTTGCCGCGATTGCCGGATTTGTCATCCAGGCCACTCAGCAATTCATCCTGCCGGATCTCACTTCCGCCTTCGCCACCCGCGAGGATGCCAAGGCAGACCAGCTGCTTCTCAAACTGAACCTCCTCACATTGATCGCGATGGCAGCAGGCCTTGCCGTGGCCATTGGTTTTGGCGGCATGATCTTGGGAATATTTGGCCCTGCCTATCGCGCTGGCCATTGGTTGCTTGTGCTCTTCCTTATGGGCCAAACTATCAAATCATTGAGTGGCATGAACCAGAATTTGATGTCGATTGGTGGCCATCAATTGCGTTCTGCCGGAGCATGTGTTTTGGGGCTGGTGGTATTCATCGGCTCATGGTTCGCGCTTGCACCGCAATTTGGATTGCTGGCCGCAGGGCTTGCCGTGATCCTGGCTGAGACAATCTGGGCCGCGCTTCTGGCCATACAGGTGCGGCAGTTGATGGGCCGCCGCGCGGATCTGCTATGGCTGCTCACACATGGGCGTTTGACAAAAACATAGGGGTGGACTTTTGGGTCAACAATGCTATCTCAGCCGCCAGTCGGAGCGTAGCGCAGCCCGGTAGCGCACTAGTCTGGGGGACTAGGGGTCGCAGGTTCGAATCCTGTCGCTCCGA
>JAYTIG010000130.1:0-2125 GCA_043731995.1 Hyphomicrobiales bacterium | reverse complement strand
TCTCTCAGAAATCCCGGCTTTGGACACCAGCGGAGAACCAAAAAACCATCACCGTCGTTGCTTTGGGGAGACCTTGCGGCACGTGCGACTTTGGACAGGCGCGGATATGATTGAGTCTTGTGTCATTTTCAAGATTTTTTTGCAGTGAAGGCAAACTTTTTTTACTAACAGCTAGTTAACGCGCGAAGTCGTCCCAGCCCGCCTTGATGCGCGTGGCGGTGGTGATGGCGCAAAGGGCAGCATAAATATAGGCCAGCACGCCGAACCAATCCGGCCACAGGCAGCACAGCACAAACAGCGTGATCGTCTCGCTGCCCTCGGTCAGGCCGCCGAGGTAGTAAATGCCTTTGCTGGGATAGGCTGTGCTGGTTTCACCGCGCTTGGCCGCAAGGGTTGCATAGGCCAGAAAGCTGGTGCCAGTGACCACAAAGCACGAGAGCAATACGGCAGCAGGCAGGGCCCTCTCCGCCGGATTGGCCAAGGCGAAAGCCAGCGGAATCGAAGCATAGAATACAAAATCCAGCGCAATATCGAGAAAGGCCCCGCGGTCGGTTTGCTGGTTGGTGATGCGTGCCATGGCGCCATCCATGCCATCAGCGAGGCGGCTGAACAGCATTGGCAGCAAGGCCAGGCGCTCGTGGCCGAGGAGGATGAGAACAAAGGCGGCAAAGCCCAGTCCACTGGCTGCCAGTGTCACTTGATCTGCATTCCAGCCCAGCCGCAGGCCTTCGCTTGCGCAGCGGTCAACCGCAGGTTTGGTGAGTTTTAGCACCGCGCGGTCAAACATCTTTCACATAACCATTTTCGATTTTCAATACGCGGCCCCCCTGTGGCGCATCGGCCAAATCATGCGTGACCAGCACTGTCGGCGTGCCCCGCTGTTTCAGCAATTCAAATGTATTTGATCGGATTTGTGAACGAAGCTCCATGTCCAACTTGCTGAAGGGCTCGTCCAGCAGCATGCAACGGGGCACTGCCAACAGGCTGCGCATCAGGCTCACGCGTTGGCGCTGCCCGCCGGACAAAGTCTGAGGCGGGCGCTGATCAAAACCATTAAGCCCAATGTCATTTAAGGAGGCACGCATTTTTGCAAACCGTTCGGCTTTCATTCCACGTGGCAGGCCGAACAGCAAGTTCTCACCAACCGTCAAATGTGGAAACAGCAGGTCATCCTGAAACAGCCGACCGATGCGCCGCTGTTCTGGGGGCACATGTGTCAGGCTCTGTCCCTCAAGCCTGACATCTCCCAAAAAGGCCAGCGGCGGCGCCAACTCACCAGCGATGGCCGCAAGCAGGGAAGACTTGCCGCAGCCGGTGGGGCCCATGAGGGTCACAATCTCTCCCGCGTTCACCATCAACGAAAAGGGCGCAATCAACGGCTCGCCACTGAGGGAAAGGGACAGATTTGCCAACTGCAATGTCATGCCGCCCTCCAGCGGTCGCGGCCAAAGAAGCCCGCAGCAAGGAAAGCCAGCAGCGGCGGCGCCATCAGCAACAGCGCAAACGCGGCAGTGAGGGGCCGGTTGGCGCCGGAACTCAGGGCTACGGCCTCCATCGGCAAGGTGCTGGCGCGGCCTGCAGCAGCAAGTTGCGCTGGAACATATTGCCCGAAGCTGACGGCAAAGCCGATGGCCAGGCTGGAAAGCAGCGGGGCCTTCAGCAATGGCCATTTGATAAGAACCAGAAAGCGCAGGCGGCTTTGCGCGAGGCCTGCACTCACCGAGGCATAGCGCGGATCAAAAGCCCGGTAAGGCCCTTTGAGCACGATGAACATGTAAGCCGCCACCGGCATGAGATGCACCAGATAGAGCCCGATGAGCGTGCCCGTGAGATCAAGCCGCAACAGCAGGCGGTATTGCCCAAGGCCCAACAACAACGCCGGAATGGCGAGTGCGGTCATCGCCAGAAACATCAGCGGCCCATCCCAGTGGGGCGCAACGCTTTCAAACCACAATGTCAAAACAGCAAGGCTGGAAAGGCTGGCGGCCAGCGCCAAAGCAAGGCTGAGCCACACGGGGCTGGAATGGCCGAACGCTGTTGTCCAAGCCGCGGCGTTCCATTGTTCCGGCATCAGCGTTGGAAACGGCCACAGCGGGGCCAGCGAAAGCAGCAACAGGCTAGCCGC